>JALOMY010000021.1 GCA_025455225.1 Cyclobacteriaceae bacterium
ATCTTCAGGTTTTCCTGCAGTGGCTTATAATTCTCATCATGCTTATCCGTCTCAACAACGGTAACAACAGTGTCTTCATTCACAAACCGGGTCAGGTCATCAATGTGGCCATCGGTATCATCACCCACAATGCCATCGCCCAGCCAAAGAATATGATCAACACCATAGTAGTTATATAAGTATTCTTCAATCTGCTTCTGACTGAGGTGAGGGTTCCTGTTTTTATTAAGCAAACAAGAAGTAGTTGTTAATAAGGTCCCTTTTCCATTAAACTCCACAGACCCACCTTCCATAACGATGCCCGGATGAAACACCGGAATATTATACTCTTTACCAATACGAGTTGGAATTACATCATCCAGATCATATGGCGGATATTTTTCACCCCAGGCGTTATAGCCCCAATCTACAATTACTTTCTTCTGATCTGCTTTAGGATTAATCAGGAAAGCCGGACCATGATCGCGGCACCAGGCATCGTTAGTCGGATGAAAATAAAAATGAATATTTCTTAATTCTGCATTAACCTGTTGAAGGTGTTCCAAGGCGAATTGTTTCATCGCCTCATCTTTCACATTGATATTTACCTGCTCCCCTTCTGCCACGCGTTTTACAAACTCAGCATATACCGGGTATATCGTATGAATTTTACCCGGCCACGAAGCTTCTTTATGCGGCCAACTCAACCAGGTTGCAGTATGATGTGCAAATTCCGCAGGAAAATAATAACCCAGTTCTTTTGGTGTTGGAGAGTCAGGAAGTCCGGAAGTTGGAAAGTCGGAAAGCTTGGTCACACGAAATTATTTTAGTGATTACTTCGATATATACATTTCCGACTACTCTTCGTCAATAAATCTCTTGGTAATCGGTTGGTATGAATCAATGCGTCTGTCGCGCAGAAACGGCCAGTGCGTGCGGTAGCTGTCAGTTTTGTTAAGATCAATTTCCAATACATGCACTTCTTCCTGGTCGTGTGAAGCTTTATACAGAATGCTTCCAAAAGGATTGGTTATAAATGATCCGCCCCAGAATTTCATCCGGCCTTCCTGCTCAAATCCAACACGGTTTACACTTACAACGTGAATTCCATTGGCAACCGCATGACTTCGTTGAATAGTTTGCCAGGCATTGTATTGTTCGGTATTGGTAGATTCATCCTGCGATGTGGCCCATCCGATGGCGGTAGGGTAAAACAATACTTCGGCACCCATCAACGAAGTGATGCGTGCAGCCTCCGGATACCATTGATCCCAGCAAATCAAAACACCGATCGTGGCAAATTTTGTTCTGAACACTTTATAACCAAGATCACCAGGCGTAGTAAGCCGGATCATCCGGTATGTGCATCTTCCGGTACTTACCCAGGTAGGCACCGTCAGCATCGAGCACTGCGGTGGTGTTATGATAAACACCTTGCGCACGTTTTTCAAAAAGGGAAGCAATAATGACTACACCCAGTTCTTTAGCAACATTGGAAAGTATTTCGGTAGAAGCACCTGGTATGGATTCAGCCAGCTTGAAGTTTTCGTAATCTTCAACATCGCAAAAATACAGTGAAGTAAACAGCTCCTGCAGGCACACAATCTGGGCGCCTTTAGCCGCAGCTTCGCGAATACCCTTTATTGCTTTTTGAAGATTGTCTTCTTTGTTACTGGTGCAGGACATTTGCACCGTTCCGATTCTGACAGTTTTACTGGCCACGATCATGAATTTAAGGCCGTAAAAATAGTATTAAAGTCCGAAAGTCTGGATGTTGGAGGGTCTTCAGTTTACCAGACTCCGGACTTACTTATAATACCGACAGGTTAGGCTGAAACCCTTACCAGGGATTCATCTTTGGTTTCGAGATTTGATTCTCCCATCAACCAGGTATCGACTGAACGGGCAGCTTCACGTCCTTCCGAGATGGCCCATACCACCAGCGATTGCCCTCTGCGAATATCACCCGCTGCAAATACACCTTCTTCGGAAGTCATGTACTGAGTTGTCTTGATATTTCCACGTTCATCAATATCCAGATTCAGTTCTTCCACCAATCCGCCTTTTTCCGCACCGGTAAAACCGATTGCCAGTAAGGCCAGTTCACAAGGAATCACTCGTTCGCTGTCTTTAATTTCTTGGAAGCCCGCTTTTCCGTTTTCACCAATCGTCCATTCAATATCAACCACTTTCAAACCTGTAAGCCGGTTCATATGATCACCAATAAATTCTTTGGTAAGGATGGCCCACTTTCGTTCCACGCCTTCTTCATGCGATGATGATGTATTTAAAATCATGGGCCAGGTTGGCCACGGGTTATTAATTGGATTGCGTGAAATGGGTGGCTTTGCAAGCAATTCAATTTGCGTAACCGATTTTGCTTTTTGGCGATTTGAGGTTCCCACACAATCAGAGCCGGTATCACCCCCGCCAATCACCAGCACACGTTTATCGGTAGCCAGAATATCTCCCGAGAAAATCCGGTCACCAGTTACGCGCTTATTTTGCTGAGTTAAAAACTCCATGGCAAAGTGAACCCCTTTGAAGTCTCTACCGGGTATGGGCAGGTCGCGAGGTGCTGAGGCGCCTCCACATACCACAACTGCATCAAATTCCTCCTTAAGAAAACGGGCGCTTACGTTAACACCAACATGGGCATTGGTTCTGAAGATAATTCCCTCCTGTTCCATCAACCGAAGTCTTCGGTCGAGTACATTTTTTTCAAGCTTGAAATCAGGTATACCGTACCGAAGCAATCCTCCGATCCGATCGCTGCGCTCAAATACGGTAACCCAATGACCTGCTTTGTTAAGTTGCGTGGCAGCTGCCAATCCTGCCGGGCCTGAACCCACAACTGCGACACGCTTACCGGTTCTTGACTTAGGTGGTTGAGCTTTTATGTATCCCTTTTCAAATGCGGTTTCAGCAATCGACTTCTCGATGTATTCAATGGCTACCGGCTTGTTGTTGATGCTCAGAACACAACTGGCTTCACAAGGTGCAGGGCAAATTCTTCCGGTAAATTCCGGAAAATTGTTGGTCTCGCTGAGGATGCGGATCGCTTCCTCCCACTTGCCGTTATAAACAGCATCGTTGAAATCCGGAATGGTGTTACCCAGAGGGCATCCATTATGGCAAAACGGAACACCGCAATCCATGCAACGTGCCGATTGCTGCTTCAAATGATCGTGTTGAAGCGGAGGATAGATTTCCCGGTAGTCGTGAATCCTTTCCTTGGGGTCGCGAGTCTTCGGCATCTCGCGGTTGAATTTTATAAATCCATCTGCTTGTCCCATTCCTATGAAATAACTTTATCTGTTTTACTCACTTTCAAACTTTTCGATAATACAGCCTTGTAATCCCTTGGCATTACTTTCACAAACATCTCTGAGGCTAATTCCCAGTTTTCAAGAATCCAGTCAGCAGGATCGCTTTTCGTGTACTGAAAATGCTTTTCAATCATGGTATATACCTCTGCTTTATCCCCATCTTCCATCTTCTCTAGTTCCACCATTTCAGGATTGTACAATTCCTTAAGAGTTTGTTCCGGATCAAATACATAAGCAATGCCTCCACTCATTCCGGCTGCGAAGTTTTTACCGGTTTTTCCCAGGATCACAACTCGTCCACCCGTCATGTATTCACAACCATGATCGCCAACACCTTCAACCACTGCCTTCACACCCGAGTTGCGCACACAAAAACGTTCACCGGCCATTCCGCGGATGTACGCTTCGCCCGAAGTAGCACCATAGAAAGCAACGTTGCCGATAATGATGTTGTCTTCTGGTTTAAAGGTTGACTCCCGGTCGGGATAAACAATCAGCTTGCCTCCTGAAAGTCCTTTTCCAAAATAGTCGTTAGCTTCACCTTCCAGCTCAAAGGTTATGCCTTTGGCTGTAAATACTCCAAAGCTTTGCCCGGCAGATCCCCTGAACCGGATATGAATGGTGTCATCCGGCAAACCCGGTGCCCCATAGCGTCTGGATATCTCATTTGATAAAAGTGCTCCAACTGACCGATCTATATTCCGGATCGTAAACGTTCCAGAACAAGTCTCGGCATGATCAAGTGCTGCGCGTGACACTTCCACCAACTTCCAGTCAAGCACCTTCTCAAGTTCAAAATCCTGTTCAATCTGCTTATACAATCCCACCCCTTCGGCAGCCTGTTCGCGATACAGCAACGGGGAGAGATCCAGCTTCTTCACTTTCCAGTGATCAACATCCTGACGCACACGCAGTAAATCGGAGCGGCCAATCATTTCATTGATTGTGCGGAAGCCGAGTTCAGCCATTGTCTCGCGAAGGTCTTGTGCCAGGAATCCGAAGAAGTTAACCACATGATTTGGATCACCAGTAAATAATTTCCGCAGTTCGGAATCTTGTGTAGCAATACCAACCGGGCAGGTATTAAGATGACACTTTCGCATCATGATACATCCCTCTACCACAAGTGCTGCAGTAGCCACGCCCCATTCTTCTGCGCCCAATAAGGCAGCTATGGCAATATCTCTTCCCGTTCTGATCTGTCCATCGGTTTGTAAGACTACGCGGCTGCGAAGATTATTCTTAACAAGTGTCTGATGGGCTTCTGCCAACCCTAACTCCCAGGGTAAACCGGCATGCCGGATGGAACTGATCGGTGATGCACCGGTTCCGCCATCGGCACCGGAAATCAAAATAGCATCTGCTTTGGCTTTGGCTACACCGGCTGCTACGGTACCCACACCGGCCTGTGAAACTAGCTTCACGTTTATGCGTGCCTGCCGGTTGGCATTCTTCAGATCGTAAATAAGTTGGGCTAAATCTTCAATCGAATAAATATCATGATGCGGAGGAGGAGAAATCAATCCAACACCCGGTGTAGAGTGTCGCACACGACCAATCCACTCATCAACCTTATCACCAGGTAACTGGCCACCTTCTCCGGGTTTTGCACCTTGCGCCATTTTGATTTGCAACTCATCGGCATTACTGAGATAATGACTGGTAACTCCAAAACGGCCGGAAGCTACCTGCTTGATAGCTGAGCGTTCCCAGTCACCGTTGGCTTTTCGCGCATACCGTATTTCATCTTCACCACCTTCACCGCTGTTGCTTTTGCCTCCAATGCGGTTCATGGCAATGGCCAGTGTTGTATGAGCCTCGAACGAAATGGAACCAAACGACATGGCACCGGTAGCAAATCGTTTGAAGATTTCTTCAGCCGGCTCCACTTCATCAATAGGAACCGGATTACGTTTTTTAAATTCCAGTAACCCACGCAGGGTTAATTGCTCGCGCGTTTGATCGTTGATCTTCTCTGCGTATTTTTTATAAAGTAAGTAGTCGTTGGTTTTGGTGGAATGCTGTAGCAAGTGGATTACTTCCGGACTGAACAAGTGTTTCTCACCCTTGCGTTTCCACTGGTAGATTCCGCCCACAGGAAGTTCGGTGCTGTACAAGTCAAATGCATGACGATGCCGCACCAGAACTTCTGCGGCCAGATCATCAAAACTCAATCCTTCAATACGACTGATTGTTCCTTTAAAAGAGGTTTCAATCACTTCGGTACTTAATCCGATGGCTTCGAAAATCTGAGATGACTGATAAGATTGCAATGTGCTGATGCCCATTTTCGACATCACCTTGAGCAACCCGTTTCCGATGGCTTTCTGGTAGTTCGTGAAAGCTTCTTTATCAGTAATTGCTTTATAAAATGCCTGTTCCTCGTTGAGTTGATGTATAGTTTCAAGAGCGAGGTAGGGATTGATGGCGCTCGCACCATAACCGATTACCGTTGCAAAGTGGTGTACCTCCCACACATCACCAGCCTCAACTACCAGGCCGATATGAGTGCGCAGTTTATTTTCAATCAAATAATGATGCACCGTACCTGTAGAGATAAGTGATGGTATAGGAGCGTACCCGGTATTGATTCGTTTGTCCGATAAAATCAAAATCCTTTTGCCCGAAGCAACTGCCTGGTGAGCCTCTTTACAGATTCGATTCAATCCTTCTTTAAGTCTTCCTGGTTTACCATCGGCCAGAAAAACACAATCAATCACCGTATACGGATAGCCCTGATCCCCCAGATTTTTCAACTTCGCCAGATCGGAGTTCAACAATACCGGCTGCGAAATGTGGATCTGATGAGTATGATCGGCCGACTCTTCCAGAACATTAAGGCTGGCCCCTACCCGTGTAAATAATGACATGACCAATCGCTCGCGAATCGGATCGATTGGCGGGTTGCTAACCTGTGCAAAATGTTGCTTGAAATAATTTGAGATATGACGGCTCTCCTTTGATAACACAGCCAATGGGGTATCATCACCCATGGAACCAATCGGTTCATAACCCTTTTCGGCCATAGGGGTAAGAATAGTCTTGAGGTCCTCGCGTGAATATCCAAAAGCCTGTTGGCGCTGTGCCAGGGTGTTCGATTCAAATTCTTCTTCAAAATTTTCAGGAACCGGCTCCAGGCGAAGCTTCAACCGTTTATCAATGATCCAGTTGTAATACGGTTTTCCTTCATATACCGATCGCTTTACTTTTTCATCATCGAATACTTTTCCCTTTTCAAGATCAACCATCAACATCTTTCCGGGAGTGATCCGTCCTTTCTCCAGCACATCTTTCGCATCGATTTTTAAAGCACCGGCTTCCGATGCAGCGATCACTCGACCCGAACGGGTAACACAATAACGAAGGGGCCGGAGACCATTACGGTCGAGGGTCGCTCCAATACGGCATCCATCTGTGAAGACCAACGCTGCGGGACCATCCCAGGGCTCCATCATGGAAGCATGATATTTATAGAAGGCCTTGCGATGAGGATCCATTAACTTATTATCCTGCCAGGCTTCAGGCACCAGCATCATCAACACATGCGGCAGTGAACGACCCGATAATACCAGCATTTCCACCAGCGCATCCAAATTGGCTGAATCGGAATACTGAGGATTAGTAATCGGAAGAAGCATCTTCAACTCACTTTCCGTAAACTGTGAAGATTGAAACAATGCTTCCTTTGATTTCATTTTGTTGACATTCCCACGAATGGTATTGATTTCACCATTGTGAGCAATGTAGCGGAACGGTTGCGCAAGTTTCCAGTTCGGGAAGGTGTTGGTTGAGAACCGGGAATGCACAAGGGCCAACGCAGTTACAACACGTTCGTCCTGCAAGTCGTTATAATACGTGCGTAACTGGTCAGTACGCAACTGGCCTTTATAAACAATAGTTCGGCACGAAAGGCTGGTAATGTAAAACTCCTTACCACCACCCTTTACCTTTGATTCAATCTGATGTGAAACCGCATTGCGCAGAATAAATAATTTTCTTTCCAGTGTGCCGGAATCCCAGGCAGGGTTGGAAGGTTTAACAAACAGCTGCTCGATCCGGGGTTCAACTTCAGAGGCTCCAGGCCCAGGCACATCATGATCAACCGGTACCGGTCTATACCCGATCAATTGAAGACCAAGGGATCGGCTCAGGGTGTTAATAATTTCCTTACATGCCTGCCGGATCTTTTTATCGCGCGGTAAGAAAATCATACCCACGCCATACTTTCCGGGTTCGGGCAATTTCAATCCGCATTTCACGGCTTCCGCCATAAAAAACTCATGCGGAATCTGGAATAAAACTCCGGCACCATCGCCTGTCTTGGCACTGCTGCCTTTGCCTCCCCGGTGCTCCATGTTTTCCAGCATGGAAAGCGCATCGGATAAGGTCTGGTAATTGCGGGTTCCGTTAATGTTGGCTATAAAGCCGATGCCACAGGCATCATGTTCCAGGGTTGGGGTGTAAAGCCCTTGGGCGGCTTTTTCTTTCATTGAGTAGTGGTTGTAATTAATTCCGTATTACAGAAAAAATCAAAATTTAATTTTGAAGTAAACTGTTTTAAAAAAATATAAACAGGAATAACTCAATTAAATTACAACAAACGTTTGCTGCAAACGTGTTCGGTACAATGAAGGACTACCGAGAGCAAGTAATTTCAGTTGAAATTAATTCAGGCGGGCTTCATGGCCCGGGTCATTTCGCGCTTGCCCGGAGGACCCGGGAGAGCCTCTACCTGTAAGCCTATGCTTTTAAGATCGCGTTTTACCTGACCTTTTGCACAATAGGTTATTAGAATTCCTCCGGGTTTCATGGCATCAACAAGATGTTGATAAACCTGGATCGTCCACATGTCTGGCTGTTTTTCAGGGGCGAAGGCATCAAAATAAACGAGGTCAAACTTCAGTTTCGGCAGCGCTACCTGTAAAATGGGTTTATCGATTTTTTGAAGATGAAAATGGGAATTGATTTCCGTAAGGATATTCCACGGAGATTGATGAAGTTGAATAAACCGCTGCTTGTCTTCAGCACCTTGCGCATAGTTTAATTCCTTCCAGATAGCTTCGGATACAGGAAAGGGCTCGATGCTTATGTATTCAACCTCTATATTGAGTTCGATGCTCTTCCGAAGTGTTAAAAAAGCATTAAGACCAGTGCCGAAACCTACTTCAAGTATAGTAAGTGCCTTCTTGTTGCCTGAATGGACGCAATATTCCAATCCATTATTAATAAAAACATGAGTCGATTCTTGTATTGCCCCATAAATGGAATGATATGTTTCGTTTAAAAGGGTATTCCGAAGCGTATGCGAACCGTCTTTTGTGGGGATGATTTCTATCATGGTTTCCCAAAATACTGACTTTTACATTTCGTTAACCTAAGAATCGTAAATGAACATTTCGAAACAACAGGGTACAATTTCTTTCTTAACCATACTGCAGTACATCGTATTGATCTCAGTCATACTCTACATTGGCCGCCCGTTTTTTATTCCTCTTTCATTTGCGGTTTTAATCAGTTGTGTGCTTTACCCGATTTGCATCTGGCTGGAACATCACCGCATTAACCGTATGAATGCCATCCTGATCAGTTTATCACTGGTTTTAATCTTATTTGGCGGGATTATCTTTTTATTCATTCAACAGGTACTCAGTTTTTCAAACGAATGGAGTTCTTTTCAGGACAAGCTGATTGAAACCTACAATTCACTGAGTGTATGGATTACCAATAAATTTGGTGTAAGTCGGGAAAAACAAGTGGCCTGGCTTAATGAACTGCTTAACCAATCTGGCTCAGATGCCATGTCTTTTTTACAGAAAACAATATCGGCCGGTTTATTATCCGCAGTACTTTTTATTCTCATTCCTATATACGTTGTTTTAATTCTTTACCACCGCGACCGTTGGGTAGAAGTTGTATTCAGGATATTTCCAACGCAGCGAAAAGAAAGGATCCGGGAAATTTTGCATCTAAGCATCAAGTCATACTACAATTTTATCAAAGGTATGTTGCTGGTGTATTTGATCGTTGGGATCTTAAACAGCCTCGGTCTTTTCATATTAGGCATTCCGCATCCGGTTCTCTTTGGTTTCACGGCATCCATCCTCACCTTTATTCCATATGCGGGTATTATTATAGCTTCTTTACTGCCCATAACGTTATCGTGGGTAACGTATAATTCCATCTGGTACCCGATTGGTGTTATTGCCATATTTTCCCTTGTTCAATACCTGGAAGCCAATGTTATATTTCCGTTGGCAGTAAGCAGCCGGCTTAAGATCAACACCCTGGTTACATTCGCTGCCATTGTGCTGGGGGGAATTTTATGGGGCGTTGCCGGATTGATTTTATTTATTCCATTCCTTGGTATATTTAAAATGGTTGCTGATCGTACGCCTGCCTTACGAACCTGGGCAATTTTAATTGGCGGTGAACCCAGAGAACTTAGTTAGGCTTACTGATCAGGGCAACAGCATAGGCATTAATGCCTTCATCACGGCCAACATACCCAAGCTTTTCATTTGTAGTGGCCTTTATTGAAACATCTTCCTCACTGATGTTCATCAATGGAGCCAACACACGTTTCATATCATTGATATGCGGATTGATTTTAGGATGCTCCAGGCAAATGGTACAATCTACATTGCCTATTTTCCAGCCCTTCTCTTCTACCATGCGTGTTACTTCCTTGAGAAAGAATTTACTGTCCATGCCGCTCCAGCGCTGGTCTTTGTTTGAAAAATGATACCCTATGTCCCGCAAATTGGCAGCACCCAGAATGGCATCGCAAATAGCGTGAATCAAAACATCTGCATCTGAATGACCGGTAGCACCTTTCGAAGCAGGTAATTTTATTCCACCCAGCCAGAAATCCCTTCCTTCTTCCAGCTGATGAACATCAAATCCTAAACCGACCCGTATCTTCATATTATTGACTTGCCTTATAATACATTACACTTGAATTTTCTTCCGTTAAAATTTCCTTTGCTGCGCGGGTAACATCATCCACGGTAACGCGATCCATCATGGAACGTTCCCGGTTTACCCGGCTTACATCTCCCGACAACGAAGCAAAAGCCAGGTTCATGGCCCGGTTCATTACTTCCACTTCATCAAACTCAAAGGTAGTTTCAGATTGATTTTTTGCTTTTTGCAGTTCATCCTCATGAAGTCCCTGATTGAGCAATTCATCGATTACGCTATTTACTTCACCTTCTGCCCGTGCTAATTCTACCCCTTCTTTCAATCGACCGCTGATCACCAATAATCCGGGATCGATGGAGCCCATGACAAACGAAGAAAGCGAAGTAAACAATTCTTTTTCCTTCACCAGTTTTTGATACAACCTGCTTGATTGGCCACGGCCCAACACATCGCTTAGTAAATCAACTTCAAAGTAATGTTCATCGAACCGGCCTGGCATATGATACGTTTTGTAAAATGCATCAGCTGGTACTTTGGCATTCACTTCCAGAAAGCGCTTCTTTTTCTGAATCGGTTCAACCGGTAATTGACGAACGTGCTTCTTACCCGAAGGTATCGGTCCAAACCATTTTTCAGCCAGCTCTTTAACCTGGCTTACCTTCACATTACCGGCTACAACCAGGATTGCGTTATTGGGTATGTAATGTGTAAAAAAGAAATCTTTCACATCATCCAGCGTTGCATTTTCAATGTGACTGATTTCCTTTCCAATAGTAGCCCATTTGTATGGATGATGCTGATAGGCAAGAGGTCTCAGTTTAAGCCAGATATCACCATAAGGTTGATTGAGGTACCGTTGTTTGAATTCTTCAATCACCACTTTTCGCTGCACTTCAAGGACAGTCGGATCAAATGACAGGCTTAACATACGATCACTTTCCAGCCAAAAACCTGTTTCGATGTTGGCGGCCGGAACCGTTAAGTAATAATTGGTAATGTCGGTATTGGTGAAGGCATTGTTCTCGCCTCCTACCCGTTGAAGGGGTTCATCGTAATTGGGAATGTTTATTGAACCTCCGAACATCAGGTGCTCGAATAAATGAGCAAAGCCCGTTTTCGTTTCTCTTTCATCGCGGGAACCAACGTTATATAAAATATTCATTACAGCAATCTGCACGGTCGGATCTTCATGCACGATTACCTGTAAGCCATTGTTCAGAGTAAATTCAGAATAAGCAATCATAGGTTTCAAAAGTACTCAAAACTAAATTGTTAATCAGGCCTGCAAAATGCGCTTCAATCTGCATTACCTTTGAACGCTTATTCCTGATTATGCAATTCAAACGAAGTGACCTAAGCGATTCCCAGTTGAAACACCTTTATGAATCGATTGTTCGTCCGCGAATGATTGAAGAAAAAATGTTGATTCTGTTACGTCAGAACAAAATCAGCAAATGGTTCAGCGGTATCGGGCAGGAAGCCATTGCCGTAGGACTTACCGAAGCGCTTCAATCTGACGAATATATTCTGCCCATGCACCGGAATCTGGGTGTTTTTACTTCCCGTAAAATGCCGTTCGACCGACTGTTTGCCCAATGGCAGGGAACGATGATAGGGTATACCAAGGGCCGCGACCGGTCTTTTCACTTCGGCAATAAGGAATTTCACATTGTCGGTATGATCTCCCACCTCGGGCCGCAAAATGGTGTTGCTGATGGAATCGCACTGGCCACGAAACTGAAAAAGGAAAATAAAGTTACTGCTGTTTTTAATGGTGATGGCGGTACCAGCGAGGGTGATTTTCATGAAGCCGTAAATGTTGCAGCCGTATGGGATCTCCCGGTGATTTTCGTTATTGAGAACAATGGATATGGGTTATCCACCCCAAGCCACGAACAATTCCGGTGTAAAAGCTTTGTCGATAAGGCTATCGGGTATGGCATTGAAGGAATACAGGTAGATGGCAACAACATTGTGGATGTATATACAACTGTAAAAAAACTTTCGGAAGATATACGGCAAAACCCAAGACCAGTTCTACTGGAGTGCATAACCTTCCGAATGCGCGGACATGAAGAGGCTTCAGGAACCAAATATGTACCAAAAGAGCTAATGGATGAATGGGCAAAAAAAGACCCGGTTTCAACTTTTGAAAAGTATCTTCTTGAAGAAGGTGTTTTAAATCAAAAAGAAATTGATTCCATCCGTAAACGAATCAAGAAGGAGATTGAAGAAGGTCTTGAAATCGCCTTCGGTGAAACCCATCCAGAACCAGATACCGATCAGGAATTAAAAGATGTTTATGCGCCTTACCATCCCGAAATCATAATCCCGGTTTCTGAAAAAAAATCAGAGAAACGTTTTATTGATGCCATCAGTGATGGCTTAAGGCAAAGCATGGAACGATTTCCGGAACTGGTATTAATGGGGCAGGATATTGCCGATTATGGAGGCGTATTTAAAATCACGGAAGGTTTTGTAAAACAATTCGGAAAAGACCGGGTAAGGAATACACCCATTTGTGAGTCGGCTATTTTAGGCGCAGGCCTTGGTCTTTCTATTAAAGGAATGAAAGCCATAGTCGAAATGCAGTTTGCCGATTTTGTATCGGAAGGAATTACCCAAATTGTAAACAACCTGGCCAAAGCACACTGGCGCTGGGGACAAAATGCTGATGTGGTAGTGCGAATGCCAACGGGTGCCGGTACGGCAGCAGGCCCTTTTCATTCGCAAAGCAATGAAGCCTGGTTTTTTCATACACCGGGATTAAAAATTGTTTATCCTTCCAATCCGTATGATGCCAAAGGGTTACTCTGCGCATCATTTGAAGACCCGAACCCGGTTATGTATTTCGAACATAAGTTGCTGTACCGTTCGGTAAAAGACACCATTCCTGATGTGTACTATACCGTTGAAATTGGCCAGGCCGGACTTGTCCGGGAAGGATCTGACATATCCATTATAACTTATGGCATGGGCGTGCATTGGGCGCTTGAAATTCTTGATACCATGCCCGAAATACAGGCTGATGTATTGGATTTGCGCACTCTTCTTCCTTGGGACAAAGAAGCCGTAATGAATACGGTAAAAAAGACCAATCGCGTGTTGATTCTTCACGAAGACACCTTAACCGGAGGAATTGGTGCTGAAATCAGTGCCTGGATAAATGAACATTGTTTCAAGTACCTGGATGCACCCGTAATTCGGGCTGCCAGCCTGGATACGCCTATTCCCTTCGCCCCAACCCTTGAACAAAATTTTCTGCCAAAAGGAAGATTGAAAAGCAAAATCCGTGAGTTGCTGGAATTCTGATATAATTCCAGTTTAACTTTTACAATGAACGGGTAACTGGTTTAAAATCATTAACAACCACTTTTTTGTTATCTTAGCCGATTCAGCGGCAATTTTTTGAAACTGAAAAAGCCTGATAGCGCCCCAACAACATTACCCGTCCTGCTGCGACTTGGCTTGTTAATTCTTTTCATGGTAGTTGTTTCACCCATTATGGCGCAAAATACCAAGGGTGATGACCAGGTTACCAAACCATCTCGTGAAACACGCTTCAAATCCAAACCTAAGAAATCCAAATCCAAATCGCGGGTAAAGCGATTAACTCCATCGGGTAAAACACCCGCATCCAGTGCGGTTAGAGGACCGCGTGAAAAAGAACGAGCCTGGGCAGGTGATGTAACGGGCAGAAAAATTCCAGCTACCCGTTCTAAAACCCGTAAAAAGGAAAACAATATTTATTCACAACCCCGGCAAACTACAGTTCGCCAGCCTTCACAACGCGATGATGCACAATCACGAACAGGCAATATTCCACCGAAACGAATTAAACCACGAACTTCATCAGCTCAAGCCAGAAATGTATATCCCCAGCGAGGTCCCTACGTTAAAAATACAAGACCACCCAAGCGGGATGATACGCCTTATAAGTCCAGAATAGGAGCATCCGCCCAGCCGAGGATTAAATCCTCTTCAGACAAGACAAGAAACGTCTATCCTCAGCGCGGACCCTATGTAGCTAAAAAGATTACGCCTTCAAAAGACGATAAGCCCAGAAACTGGAAAGGCAGCACCGTTACAAAACCAAGAGTGCGAACCGCAACCGGTAAAACAAAAAATGTCTTTCCGCAAAGCGGACCGTATGTAGCCAGACGTCCTGCGCCTCCAAAAAATGAAAAATCAAACAAAAACGTATTTCCACAGCGAGGACCGTTTGTAAGTAATGCATCTCCTCAGCCCCGCCAAAAAGAAAGCCCACCTGGAAAAAAGAAAAACCGTAAGGCACCACTGTCAGTTTCAAAACCCTTTATCCGTAAGACCAGTATCAACCCATATGCAGGATTTTGGAACAGAAAACAAAAAGGCGAAAAGGCCTACATCGGTGATATCTCCGGAAAGCCCTTACGAACAAAGAATTTTGAGACAGCACGTCCAGAAATTATCGATAATTCGGCCGCTGTCTCAGCGCAGTTAAGAAAACAAAAACGAGGTGATAAACCATATTCAGGTAAACCAAAAGGATATGTCTCTGCAACACAACCGGGCAAAGCCTGGCAAGGCGATATTACAGGACGCAACGTTCGTTACAGAAATTTTTCAAGTAAAGGAAAAGTTCAGGCCGGTCAGCCAGTAGCACCATTACGTAATAAAGGCGCAAGACCTACTGAGCGTGCAGGTGAACCGAAAAAACCTTTTTTAAGTGCCAGTGGTAAATCATGGAACAATGAAGGCCGACCTGTTTCAGGACGTATGCCTAAAAGAATTGATTTAGCAGGTGCCAAGTACCAGGGCACTTACAAGGCAAAACGACCACTGAAAGGGGGAGGAAGTATAAGCGGTGAGTTGTGGAATAATAACGGACAGCCCATATCAGGAAGAGGACCTGGAAAATATGCCTTATCCATGGGAACCTACCAAGGCAATTTGAAAGCTAATAAACCTCTGAAGGGAGGTGGTAGTATAAGCGGAAAATTGTGGAATAATAACGGACAGCCAATTTCAGGCAGAGCACCGGGTAAATATGCAATTGCCATGGGTACCTACCAGGGCAATCTCAAAGCGAGTAAGCCCCTGAAGGGAGGCGGCAGCGTGAGTGGTCAACTTTGGAATAATAATGAGCAACCTATTGCGGGAAGAGCCCCCGGAAAATCAGCTATTGCCATGGGAACTTACCAGGGTAATATGAAAGCCGGCCGGAAAGAACCCAGTAAAGAAGTTGGAGGATATCCCGGTAAATACCGCATGTTTGATCTCCATCCTTCTATGCGAAAACAGGGTGAAGATTTTACCGGACATATCAGGCGGGCCAGCTTTGGAAAAGACCGTGTTCAATATCCATATGCGTTTAAAGGTTCTTTAAAAAAAGACAAACCGGATAATGATATTAAATTTCAGAAAGGGTATGTAATCCGAACGAAACGATCCTGGGAATATATTCATAATCCCAGTTCAGATAAGGAGGCTTTAGAGGTTCATGAAACCGGTAAAGCGTTTGCGCGCGCCAGCGATTATCAGGGCAATATTAAAATGAAGAAGTACGAACTCTTTGGCAAAAAGAATCTTCATCCCGATGCTCAATTTGTCAGGAACAATAAAAATAATGTAAAGGAAGAACGTGATGCCGTAACGAACTTTAAACTGTTCTGGGCACGTTTATTCAAGAAAAGTGAAACGCAACCCAATCACCTCAAAGAACCCGTTCGGAAACCCCGATACGACAAGCGGGAGATTGGTATGTGGTACGATTAGTAATCAAAAGTTATGAAGTGGAATGAATTGCGGGAACTGAATCAGCTGGAAGAAATCACCCGGGAGTCTGAAGAAAAAATCATTTTAATTTTTAAACACAGTACGTACTGCTCAACAAGCCGGGTTGCCCTTGACCGGCTGCAGCGAAACTGGAAGGATGAAGAAATGCAAATGGTAAAAACTTATTTTCTGGATTTAATAAGTTACCGGAAAATTTCAGATCAAATCGCAGAAATATACGGTATCGAACATGAATCTCCCCAGGTTGTGATGGTCAAAAACGGCCGGGCAATATTTTCAGAATCCCATTGGGGAATCGATTACCAGGCTATAAAATCAAAACTAAAGAGCTGAAATTCAGTGAATTTTATAATTATTCACATAAGTTGTTATTTATGATTTTCACTAAAAAAGATACACTGTTATTTTCAGCCATAAACGCATTGCCTTATGTATCTTCCATCCAAATTGGCGTTCGTTAATAACACAAAGTTTGTATTTTGCGTTACGTAAGAAATTAAAATCCTGTCAACTATCATTCTGGGTACATGCACCGGCTCATAAAATTCATTTTCCTATTTGTGCTATCCAGCCTCATGGCCCTGAATGGTATTGCCCAAACCCAGGACAGCTACGATTATCAATCGGAATTTACCTGGGGCATCAATAAAAATACAGCCGGTGGATTGATCGGAGGATTCACATTTAAAAAAGCCCGAAAGCTTAATGATCGGGTTCTGGAAACTTTTGGCCTGGAGATTATGAATGTTAAACATCCCCAGGAAGTGCGCAGAAATTCATTAATCACAGGCAATTTCTTCATTTTCGGTAAAAACAATTATTTATATGCATTTCGCTTCCAATACGGAAGGGACTTGATTCTGTATAAAAAAGCCCCATATCAGGGAGTTGAGATAAAAGCCGTATTTGCGATAGGTCCCAGTCTTGGCATAGTAGCACCATATTATGTGGAGTACTCACCCGATGCCGGTTTCGTAACCTACAGGGATCAATACAATGAAGGCATATCGCCCGACCAGATATGGGGAACGGGTAGGTTATTTGAAGGTTTGGGCGAATCCAGTATTGCCATTGGTGGAAATATCAAAGCTGCCTTAAACTTTGAATTAGGATCAATAAAGAGTTCAGTTACCGGTTTTGAGGTTGGTTTTTTACTGGATGCGTATACCAAAGACATTGAAATGATACCCTCAGCCATACGATATGGCACTTTTCCGACCTTATTCCTTACAGTATTCTACGGAAGCCGGAAATAATATTTTTTTATTTTGATTGTGACCTTTTCCTATATTTGGGATTCTTAAGTGCAAAAGCTGAACCTATGGAACCTAAAAAGACAGAAAAAGCCGATTTAACAAATAAATCCGGGCTATTTTTCAACATCGGGTTAGTAGTGACCTTACTCGTGGTAGTAATGGCCTTCGAATACTCGGTGCGTGATGAGTCAGGTGATGTAAACCTGGCTAAAAATACCAACCTGGTTGAAGAAATTCTTGAAGTACCTCCTACGGAGCAACCACCCCCACCTCCGCCAAAAATTCAACAGCCTCAGATCATTGAAGTGCCTGATGAAGAGGAGATCAAAGAAGACATTAAAGTTGAATTTGACGTAGAAGTAACGGAAGATACAAAAGTTGAAGAAATCACGATTGCTCCTGTTGTTGAAGAAAAAGAAGATGTTGATCAGATCTTCCTTGTTGTTGAGGAATCTGCTACACCCAAAGGCGGCATGGCTGCTTTCTACAAATACGTATCAGAAAAAATGAAATATCCTGCCCAGGCACGAAGAATGGGTATTGAAGGAAAAGTTTTT
>JALOMY010000211.1 GCA_025455225.1 Cyclobacteriaceae bacterium
AATTTTCTTCCGCGATCAATACCCCCTTTAATCTCAAACGTAACGAGTCCGCCACCGAGACGCATTTGTTTTTTAGCCAGTGCCTGCTGCGGATGGGAAGTTAAAAAAGGATACTTAACATATTCAACATCCTGATGACCGGATAGAAATTCAGCCAGCTGATGGGCATTGGAACAATGACGATCCATACGTACGGCAAGAGTTTCCAGGCTCTTCGATAAGATCCAGGAATTGAAGGGTGATAATGCAGGTCCCGTATGTCGCGCAAAAAATCGTATCTCCCTAATCAATTCCTTTTTTCCAAGTACTGCACCCCCCACTACCCGGCCCTGGCCATCGATGAATTTCGTAGCGGAATGCGTTACGAGGTGAGCTCCCCACGTTGCAGGATTCTGCAGGTACGGAGTAGCAAAGCAATTGTCAACATTGAGGATCAGGTTGTGTTTGTTAGCCAGTTTGCCCAGCCATTCGAGGTCGATGATATCCAAAGCAGGGTTCGAAGGCGTTTCTACAAAAATCATTTTGGTATTCGGCCTGATCTGACTTTCCCAGCTTCCCAAATCTGCGATATCCACATAGGTATGCGAAATGTTGTACCGTGGAAACAGCATGTTCAATATCTGGTGTGTTGACCCGAATAAAGAACGCGATGCCAGCACATGATCTCCCGACTTCAATAAAGCTGCCATGCTGATGTACATGGCCGCCATACCGGAGGCCGTAGCGATTCCATCTTCGGTGCCTTCCAGCAGGCACAGTTTTTCAATGAACTCCGTGTTGTTGGGATTGGAGAAGCGCGTATAGATGTTTCCGCTTATCTCATCGGCAAATAGGGCGCGCGCCTGTTCGGCATCTTCGAACACAAAACTGGAAGTTAGATAAACAGGCACAGAATGTTCCCGAAACTCGGTTCGATCGGCCTGGTGCCGGATGGCATTGGTTTCAAAATGCTGGTAACTCATAATAACAAAATTAGAAGGATTATCCGGCATGCACAGAATTAACAGACCCGATCGTATTATGAGATCAGAAAATTGTTACAGGATCGGTGCAGTTCAACCTCACCGTACCCGGCAGGTAATACTGAAAAATCAGATGCCCTTAATTTCTTTTAAAACTTTTCGTGTCATAAGTATGCATATAACAAAAGCAGTTCCTTATACTTGCAGCTTGATTTTTACTTATTATTAAAAACCCTATGACAAAAGCAGAATTGATTTCAAAGCTTGCCGAAGATGCAGGCATCACCAAGGTTCAGGCAGGTGCAGCCCTCGATTCATTCATTGAGAGCATTCAGAAGACCCTTAAAGGCGGTAAGAAGATTACCGTGGCCGGCCTCGGAACTTTCTCCGTTGGAAAACGTGCTGCCCGCGAAGGCCGCAACCCGTTTACCGGTGAAACCATCAAAATCAAAGCGAAGAAGGTAGCCAAATTCAAGGCTGCAAAAGTGCTGAAGGATAAACTTTGATAACCATCAACAAAAAATTAAAAAGCCGGTGTACAAACCGGCTTTTTTATTGCCTTTTGTAATCAAGAGTACCCCTTTCTTTGACCACTAAAAATTAAATTCGAACCCTCAATAAGTATGTTGAATACTCTGGTGTATTCATATCCATGAGTTTCTGAATTTGACCTGAAAATATTTTTACAAAGGTAATCTGTTAAAATTATAGCATCGTATTACCCTAAGGAATAATTAGTTTCTTCCGGATGATTTTCTCTCCCATAAACAAACTTACCACATAGATACCAGACGACAGACCTTCGGAAGAAATACTTTGAACGAAGTCAATACTTTCTTTTGTCATACTAAAATGCTGAGCGCGTCCGAGTCCATCCGACAGTTCCAGTTCAACTGGCCCCGAATAATTATTTGTAATCTTTAACTGAAAAGAAGAATGAGTTACCGGGTTCGGAAATAGTGATATTTCGGTAGTCATACTTTCAGGTATATTGGTAATTACCTCTTCTTTGATTTCGAATGTCTGCTCTGTTGCAAACGCTGATCCGCGGTATCCCGCATCAATTGCCTGAACACTCCATACATACTGGCCGGGTTCAAGGCTATTGAGTCTGATCTTCCGATTATGATATGCATTACCATCGCGAACTACTTTTCGGGTTCCATCCGAATGTGAATATGAACTAACCAAGGTATCGGTTTGATGGATTAGGTAATACTGATAGGTAAGTCCGGCAATAGGTGTTTTATCATCAGTAGATTCATTCCAGGATAACTCAACCGTATTATTGGCTACCACAGATTTCAAATTAACCGGTGCTGATGGAGAACCATTAAATTGATTCCATCCATCAACAATAGTACTGGTATACACGGTGGTTTTAATGCCTGTGTATCCTTCCGAACCTCCGATGATAAGATCCAGGTCACCATCATTATCAATGTCACCAAACGAAGCCGATCCATATTGGGTGCTGGGGGGAAGGTAATTTATTGAAGATTCAGCGAATACATTATTTCCATTGTTTGAATAGATGCGGGTATAATTCATAAACGGTTCAACAAACGGATTTCCGTATTGAAGTACATCCCGATCACCATCATTATCAAAATCACCCCAATTCACCGTTACATCATATATCAATCGTGCCATTGATTCAGTATTGATGGCAGTGAACGAACGGTTACCGGTATTCCTGTAAATCCGGGTAATTCCCTGGCCATTACCGCAGGTATTTGAGCCCGAAAGTATTATATCCAACCATCCATCGTTATTGTAATCGCCCCATTTCAAATCTCCACTAAAGTTGAGAAGATCTTCATTGAGTGCGGCTAAACCCAATGATTTCGAAATGAATGATTTGTCACCGGTATTCTCAAGAATAGCCAGCGAATATGTACCGCAAGAAATCGTATTGATTACGAGTATATCCGAATCACCGTCATTATCATAATCACCCCATGGTCTGCTTGATTTTATAAATCCGGGTAACGTAAGATTAGTATCCTGAAATACATAATTACCTTTATTTTCGAAAAGACGTAACACGTGCGGTGATCCGGTTAATGGCAATCCCTGAGCCAACATATCTTCATCACCATCATTATCATAATCCACCCATGAAATTCCACCTTGCCAGAGATAGCGTAAAGGCATGTTTATAGTAAGATTTTGCTCGGAAAATGATTCTCCTTTATGATTAATCAATAAGTGAAAGTCGAATGTAAATGATTGAGTATTCTCTATAAAAAGATCTAAATATCCATCGGTATTCAGATCGATCCAGGTTGCCCGCATATGTTCTGCATTTGAATTCGGCATGATAATTCCCGAATCAGAAAATCCACTCCCATCGAACTTCAGTAGCTTGGTTATAGAATTGTTGTAGTCGATTGTATAGTTAACCAGCAGATCAAGATCTTTATCGTTGTCATAATCAGCCAATGCTGCAAATTTTAATTTGCTGTTCCCGGGTTTAAACCAATCGGTTGGCACAAATGCACGCGGGAATGTTGTCGCAGAAGATGTTCCTGAGAAGTCATCCGGGTAAGCACAATTCGAAGCCACAATGCGGTAGACATATTCCGTGTCAGGTAGTAGTCCTTCATCGGTATAGGTAATTGAATTTGGGGGGAGTGTTGCTATCAAATAATAATCAGAAAAAGTATTTCCGGGTTCGGCCCGGTATATCAAATATTCTGTCTCCCGATTTGTGTTATCCTTCCAACTTAACACGATGGTAATATCCGAAACCGCTTTGGCAATAACTTCGCTCGGAGCTGACGGGGCAACATTGGAAATTGTGAATGTTCGGTCATTGGCAAATGTTGAACCTTGAAGGGAAGCATCGATCGCCTGAACACTCCAATAATAAGTACCCTCTTGTAAACAATTAAGTGTAAACGTGGTGTTGTTATAGGCATTGCCATGTTTAAACAGCATACGTTTACCATCATCCTCTGAATGAGATGGCATTATGATTGAACCATCCTCTTTGCGTACCGATACGTTATAGGTAAGCGATGTCGATGGTGTTTTATCGTCAGTTGATGCATTCCACTCAAATTTCACGCTGGTTTGATTTACCGTTTCATTCAAACCTGTTACCTGAGCAGGAGCCTGGTTGGTAACTGATTGATTAATTGTGTTCAGAAAAATCTTATTCGTATATAGTTCACTTGACCAATACATTCCCACCATAACCAGGTCGAGGTCGCCATCATTATCAAGGTCACCAACAGCAACGCGAGAATGTTCAGTACCTGGTAAGCCTGTATTGGATAAAAGTGAATAATTTCCCTCGCCATCACCGGCATAAATCCGTGTTTCAAAGTTCCAAAAAGTCTCCTCAACTCCGGACAATACAACATCAGGATGTCCATCGTTATTCATATCCGCCCATACAGCAGCCATCGACTGTGGAAAGCGAATACCGGTATCCTTGAAATCACCATTTTCATAATCATAGATTCTGAATTTCCACTCAGCATCTTTAACCAGGAGATCAAAATCACCATCGTGATCATGATCAACAATCAAAACACCATACAACGGTACATCTATAGCTATTTGTTTACTATTGAATTCGTCCTGCTCAATTGATGGATCTAACAAGTAATTACTATTAAAATAAAAACTTCCGCCTACGGTTTGAATGACTTCGAGCATTCCATCGTGATCCGAATCCAACCAAGAGGTAAATAGAGTAGTACCATTTGGCAGATAATAACTGCTGCCCTCCAGTTTGGTTTTGTTATTCATGTAAATTGCTCCACCCTGATTGCTGAATTGATCAGCTCCGGAATATAAAATATCGAGGTCACCATCCTGATCAAAATCACCAAAGGCACTACTTCCTGCTAAACCGTAATTATCCTGAAAAATATTGCTGAATGAATTATTCTCATTTTGCAGGATATAAAACACCCTTCGATTTGGGCCTCCGGTTTGAAGAATATCAAGTTTTCCATCTAAGTTAAAATCACCAATATCCAGATTCTGAAAGTATACCTGGGTTTCGCCCGGATATTCGTTGTAATACTGTACACGTGTAAAAACCAAATTATCATTAAAAATTACTGCCGTATAATCATAGCCAGTAGTGATAATATCAGGGTCTCCGTCATTATCAACATCACCCAAAACCACATTAGGTGTGAAACTTGCCGGCAATCCTGACATAGGAGTAATATCCTGAAATTGCTGTGCCTGTAAAGACACAGAAATTCTTAGCAACAGCAGGATTACAACTGCAAACCGCATAACGAATTCTTAGCTTATGGAGAAAATGAATTACTGATTTTTGACTAAAATATTAATTTTTACTTCAGTGTCAACTCCTGGATTATATTTTTTGCCCCACCCAATACATCAATGCACCATAACACATAGCGTATGTCGACACATATGGTACGGTTCAGATCTTTATC
>JALOMY010000022.1 GCA_025455225.1 Cyclobacteriaceae bacterium
AATTGCATTATCAGAACAGAATACGCAGCAGTTATTCAACACCAGTATACTGAAGGACTTGATTACCAATGACTGGTGGATACTTCTTTTTGTAGGGATAACCATGCTGGTAAAAACGGTTGCTGTTGGCGCTACCATTTGCAGCGGTGGTAACGGTGGCAATTTTGCACCTTCGCTGATGACCGGGGCCTTTTTCGGATATTTTTTTTCACGCACTGTTAATCTGATCGGTCTTGGAGATATACCGGTAAGTAATTTTACCCTGGTTGCCATGGCAGGAGTAATGAGCGGAGTTTTGCATGCACCCCTCACGGCAATATTCCTGATCGCTGAAGTAACCGGTGGTTATGGCCTGATGATCCCGTTAATGCTGGTATCGGCAATAAGCTATACGGTCGCTAAGTTTCTGGAACCGGAATCCATTGAAAGCAAGAAACTTGCTGAGCGTGGCGCGGCTTTAATACACGACCGAGATAAAAAAATACTCTCCGATCTTTCACTGAATTCACTTACCGAAAAAAATTTTGAAGCAGTTAATGACCACGGCATGTTAAAGGATCTGATCCGTGTGATAGAAAAATCAACCCGCAACATTTTTCCGGTAATAGCGCAAGATGGCAAACTGGTGGGCGTCATTGAACTCAACGCAGTTCGCGACATCATGTTTAACACCGAAGTTTACGATAAAGTGCGGGTTATTGAATTAATGCGGAAACCCCCTGCCGTAATTGAACTGGGTGAATCCATGGATGATGTGATGAAGAAATTCGACTCAACCGACAGCTGGAACTTACCGGTGACGGATCAAGGCAAGTATGTGGGCTTTATATCCAAGTCGAGTATTTTCAACAACTACCGTAGCCAGCTGATTGAAAAATCAGTTCACTGACAAGCACAATTCATAAATTAATCTACCCAATCAGCTACAAATAGATTCGTATCGCGGGTTCCGTTATTATTCCGGTTGCTGGAGAATACGATTTTCTTTCCATCATATGAGAACATCGGGAATGAATCAAAAACCTCATCGAAAGAAATCTGCTCCAGGCCTGAACCATCTTCATTAATCATAAAGAGGTTAAACTTAAATCCACGATCACCATGGTGGTTGGAAGAAAAGATGATCTTCTTGCCTGAGGGATGGTAGAATGGAGCCCAGTTTGCTTTTCCGAGGTTTGTTATCTGCTTTAGGTCAGAACCGTCAACATTGCACGTGAATATTTCCATTTGTGTCGGAGCAACAAGTCCCTGCGCCAGGTTATCTTTATATTCTTTAATGTCTTCCGGGGTCTTGGGGCGTGATGCACGAAAAACAATCCGGTTTCCGTCTGGTGAAAAGAAGGCGCCTCCATCGTAGCCCAGTTCAAACGTAATTTGTTTTACATCGCTACCATCGAGGTTCATGGTGTAAAGATCGAGGTCACCGTTGCGGGTGGAAGTAAATACAATCTTATCACCCTTTGGGGAAACGGTAGCTTCCGCATCATATCCCCTTTCGGTAGTTAACTGCTTGAGAATATTTCCATTTAAGTCTGCTACAAAAATGTCGTAGGTCGGAAATATCGGCCATAAATATTTTCCACCCGGTACACGTTCCGGATCTTTGGGACATTCATCTCCACCCAGGTGAGTGGAGGCATAAATAATGGTTTGATCGCCAGGAATAAAGTATGAACACGTGGTTCGTCCTTTACCATTACTGATCATGGCGGGTTTATTCATACTTAGATCATCCGTACCAAGGGTAGTATAGAATATGTGATCACAGCTAACACCCCATGCTTTATTGTTCGATTGAAATGTGAGTTTCGTGTTGTCAAAACTCCAATATGCCTCTGCGTTGTCGCCTCCAAAAGTTAACTGACGCATGTTTTTAAAATGCTTCTCTTGTGGATAAACGAGGGAATCCACACTAACATCAGATTGAGTTTCTGTTGCCGTCTCCTCTTTCTTTTGGGGTGAACAGGAAACAATGATCAGGGAAGCAAGAAGAAGAGACAACTTGAATTTCATGTATTTTAATTTTTAAGGGCACGAAAATAAAGGGGTATTTGATCATAAAATACCCCCATACGAAATGAAAATACCGTAATTATATGAATGGTGGCCTATCCGACTGGTGTACCCTCTTCCTTCAACGCCCGCCTCAGTATTTTACCCACATTGGTTTTTGGAAGTTCCGTTCTGAATTCAAAATGACGTGGTACTTTGTAGTTCGTAAGATTTTCCAATGCATAAGCGCGTAGCTCTTCTGCGGTTAAGGAAGCATCGCGTTTAACAACAAATGCTTTAATGGCTTCACCCGACTTTTCATCCGGAACACCTATTGCCGCCACTTCAAGAACTTTCGGATGGGCCGCTAAGACATTTTCAACTTCGTTCGGGAATACATTGAAACCTGACACCTTAATCATATCCTTCTTCCGGTCAACGATCTTAAAGAATCCTTCCCGATCCATACAACCAATATCACCGGTTCTGAACCATCCACCCGGGAAGAATACCCCCGTATTATCCTTCTGCCAATAACCTGACATGACCTGGGGCCCGCGTGCACATATTTCACCTGTCTCACCTTGTGGCAGTGAATTGCCATTGTCGTCCATTATAACGACTTCCGTACTGGGCATCGGCAAACCAATGGTTCCCATTTTATGGGTGCCATCCAATGGGTTACAACACAATACCGGTGATGTTTCACTCAAACCGTAACCTTCAACCAATGGTTTGCCGGTTACCTCCTGCCATTTCTTTGCCACCACATCCTGAACAGCCATGCCACCTCCAACTGCACCTTTTAATTTCGAGAAATCAAGTGTCTTGAAATCCGGATTATTCAGCAAACCATTAAAAAGGGTATTAACACCGGTGATTATGGTAAAGGCATGCTTCTTCAGTTCCTTAATGAACCCCGGTATATCGCGCGGGTTGGTTATCAGCACACTCTTGGCTCCCACACTGAACATAAGCACACCATTAACCGTAAGTGCAAAAATGTGATACATGGGAATGGCTGTGATGATGATCTCCTGTACGCCCGGAGTTTGCTTCAGGAACGGCTTAAACCAGTGCGTGATCATGGTATTATGCGCCACAATATTGGCGTGCGAAAGCTGGGCACCCTTTGAAACACCCGTTGTTCCTCCTGTATATTGCAGTACGGCTGTATCATCAATTGAAATGGAAGGTTTGACTAAGGTCAAAGATGCGCCTTTACGAAGTGCTTCTTTAAAGGGTACAGCCGTTGGAAGATTAAACGGAGGCACCATCTTCTTGATTTTCTTAACAACAAAATTGACCAGCCAACCTTTAACCCCTCCGAGCATGTCTCCGAGTTCGGTAACAATAATGTGCTTGATCGATGTGTGCGCCAGGATTTTCTCAAGGCTATGAGCAAAGTTTGCCACGATCACAATGGCTTTTGCTTCTGCATCTTTGAACTGATGCTCCATTTCCCGCGGAGTGTATAACGGGTTGGTATTGACCACAATTAACCCGGCCCGAAGGGCGCCAAAAAAAGCAATCGGGAATTGAATAAGATTTGGCATTTGAATGGCAATCCGGTCGCCCTTTTGCAACCCCAGGCTTTGCAAATAGGCCGCAAAGTCAGCTGAAAGCTTATCAACCTGGCCATAGGTAATCGTGGCTCCCATATTTTCAAAGGCAACCCGGTCTTTGTATTTCTCACAGGATTTTTCAAATAATTCAACCAGTGAATGATAGTCGTAGAGATGGATATCGGCCGGTATTCCTTCAGGATACTTTTTAACCCACGGGAAGTCAATCATAAAAATTTAGTTTTCTTGGTTAAACAATCGTTTGATTCAACCAAATATAGAAGACAATTGTAAATTCTGATTGACCCGACTTAAAAAACAAAACCCCGGTTCATCACCGGGGTTTCAGCACAAACTTAATTAACCATTAGGAGAGCTTGCTGTAGAGGGAGGGTTCGAACCTCCACGAGGAAGTTAGCCACAGGACACAAATAGAACATTTAGTGGTCAACCCGTTATCCTGCGTTTATCCTTTTCTCCCCACCCCCGAGACAGGAGGGCTTGTCTGCCAATTTCAACACCCTACAGTGTAATTGATGCAACAAAGCAACATCAAAAATATTACTACGTCAATAAACATTACTTATTTTTATATATTTTTTAATATAAATAGTATATTCCTACACTTTTTACAATTTTGATTTATGAAACAGCCCGAAAATTATCAACTTGATAATATCGACCTTAAAATCCTGGAGATCCTGATGCAGGATGCCAAAAAGCCCTACACAGAAGTAGCCAAAAAGGTATTTGTTTCCGGGGGAACCGTTCACGTACGGATGAATAAAATGGAAGATGCAGGCATCGTGGAAAAAACAACCCTGAAGGTAAACTACGCCAAGCTGGGATACGACATTACTGCTTTTCTCGGTATATTTCTGGAAAAGAGCGCTTTATACGATAAAGTTCTAGCAAAACTTAAAGCAATCCCTGAAATCACTAACATTCATTATACTACTGGCAACTACAGCATGTTCTGCAAAATTCATTGCAAGGACACAAACCATCTGAAGGAGGTACTTCACGACAAAATCCAGCAGGTTGACGGTATTGAGCGAACGGAAACGATGATCTCACTGGAAGAAAGCCTTGACCGCAACCTGGATCTCATTTAAGGGAATCTTATTGGCTTTTCGAACCAAATTGTAGGCTTTCTGTTATATCTTTGCAACAGTTTAAAATTAGTCTAAATAGACTGACATGAGCAAAGACAACCAGGTTCTGGAAGAATTTACCTCGAAAGAGTAGAATTTACCTCGAAAGAGTATGAGCATGGGTGGACCTCCAATATTGAAATGGAGTCCGCACCGAAAGGCTTAAATGAAGACATTATTCGATTCATTTCAGCAAAAAAAAGCGAACCTGAATGGTTACTGGAATGGCGCCTGAAAGCGTACCGCCAATGGAAAACCATGAAAGAACCCAAATGGCCTAACGTATCCTACCCTGAAATCAATTACCAGGATGTGATCTATTATGCCGCGCCTAAGCAAAAGGCAAAACCCAAAAACCTTGAAGATGTCGACCCGGAATTGCTAAAGACCTTTGAGAAGCTGGGCATTTCACTTACCGAACAAAAACGATTAACCGGTGTTGCGGTAGATGCCGTTCTTGACAGCGTTTCTGTTGCAACCACCTTTAAAGAAAAGCTGGCTGAATTGGGGATTATCTTCTGTTCATTCAGCGAAGCAGTTCAGGAGCATCCTGAACTGGTAAAAAAATACCTGGGCTCCGTTGTACCCATGAACGATAACTACTTTGCCGCATTGAACTCAGCTGTGTTCAGTGATGGATCGTTCTGCTACATACCGAAAGGCGTTCGCTGCCCGATGGAACTCTCCACCTACTTCCGAATTAATGCAGCGAATACCGGTCAGTTCGAGCGTACCCTCATCGTTGCCGATGAAGGATCTTATGTTAGTTACCTGGAAGGTTGCACAGCTCCGCAGCGCGATGAAAATCAATTGCACGCTGCCGTGGTGGAGATTTACGCTATGAAAAATGCGCACGTGAAATATTCAACTGTGCAGAACTGGTTCCCGGGTGATAAGGAAGGCAAGGGTGGAATTTACAATTTCGTTACCAAGCGAGCGCTATGTTTTGGCGATCATAGCAAGGTTTCCTGGACACAGGTTGAAACCGGTTCGGCCATTACCTGGAAATATCCTTCGTGTGTCTTGAAAGGCGATTATTCATCCGGAGAGTTTTATTCAGTTGCTGTTACTAATAATTACCAGCAAGCCGATACCGGAACGAAAATGATTCATATCGGTAAGCACACTAAATCCAGGATTGTCTCAAAAGGTATTTCTGCAGGACATTCACAGAACAGTTACCGGGGCCAGGTGCACATCATGAAACGTGCCGAACATGCCCGTAATTTCTCCCAATGTGACTCACTTTTAATGGGCGATAAATGCGGAGCACACACGTTTCCCTACATCGATGTTGAAAACAACTCGGGGAAAGTCGAACATGAAGCAACCACTTCCAAGATTGGTGAAGACCAGATTTTCTACTGCCTGCAACGGGGCATTGATGAAGAATCTGCAGTAGCGCTAATCGTAAATGGATACGCCAAGGAAGTTCTTAATCAATTGCCGATGGAGTTTGCTGTCGAGGCACAGAAACTTCTGGCGCTTACACTTGAAGGCAGCGTTGGATAAAAATACAAGAATCAATTCAATACGAAATACGATCATTACCATGTTAACGATAAAGAATTTACACGCCAAGATTGAAGACAACGAAATTCTGAAAGGATTAAACCTTGAAGTAAATGCGGGCGAAGTTCATGCTATAATGGGGCCTAACGGTTCAGGTAAGAGTACGCTCGCTTCGGTTTTGGCCGGACGGGAAGAGTTTGAAGTTACCGAGGGTGAAATCACTTATCAGGGAAAAAATCTTCTTGAATTGGAACCGGAAGAGCGGGCTCGCGAAGGTGTATTCCTAGCCTTTCAATACCCGGTCGAAATTCCCGGTGTAAGCACCATTAATTTCATGAAGACTGCCGTTAACCAGGTAAGAGAAAGTCGCGGACAAGAGCCCCTCGATGCCGTATCGTTTCTCAGTATGATGAAAGAAAAAATGAAACTGGTTGAAATCGATCAGTCCCTCCTGAACCGTTCGCTCAATGAAGGTTTTTCAGGCGGTGAGAAAAAGCGTAATGAGATATTCCAGATGGCCATGCTGGAACCTAAACTGGCCATTCTCGATGAAACCGATTCAGGTCTCGATATTGATGCCTTGCGAATCGTAGCCAACGGGGTGAATAAACTTCGTACTAAAAATAACGCCATCATTGTCGTAACCCATTATCAGCGATTGCTCGAATACATTGTACCTGATTTTGTTCACGTGCTCTATAAGGGCAAAATTGTTAAATCCGGAACGAAGGAACTGGCACTTGAACTGGAAGCCAAAGGTTACGACTGGATTAAGGATCAAGTAGCAGTAGTATAATTTCAATTAAGATGAGTCAATCGGTTGAACTGAAAAACAGTACGCAGGAAATTCTTTCAAAAATTACACTTGAGGGAACCATCCGGAACCAGGCACGTGAAGCATTGGGTTCACTGGGATTGCCCGCTTCTAAAAATGAGGAATATAAATTTGCTCCCGTTACCCGTATTCTTGAAAAGAATTTTAATCTATCGAATTTTACTGTTGAGTCATCGAAGGTAACCGACATCTCTTCCTTCGCTATCAATTACCTGGATGCCCATGTATTGGTAATGATTAACGGATCGTTCAACAAATCGCTTTCATCATACGATGATCGTGAGTTGAAAATAGAATTGCTTAATCAAGAATCGGGAAAGCTTGGTACACTGGCCGATTATAAAACCGATGCCCTTGTGGCGTGGAATACCGCAGCCTGGTCTGCGGCTATTCGCCTGGTGGTTGCAGAAAATATAACCGTAAAAAAACCGGTTATCATTCACCAGATTATTGATACTACCAACCAGGAAATAAAATGCTTTAACCGGGTTTTAATCGAAGTGGGTAAAAGCAGTGAGCTAACGGTTGTTGAGAAACTCGATACTATCGGTAATCAACACAATGGTTTTTCCAACGTGGTAACCGAAGCCTTTATCGAACCAAACGCTGAATTGAATTACGTTAGCTTACAAACAGATTCATCCAGACGTTATCACTTCAGTCAGACGTCCATCTGGCAGGCTCGTGACAGCCGGGCGAATTGTTTTACACTTACCATGGACGGCAAATTCATCCGTAATAACCTCCAGGTTATCCTGGATGGTGAAGGTTGTGAATCCCATTTGTTGGGACTTTACCTGGTTCAGGGTGATACCCTGGTCGACAATCATACGGTTGTTGATCACAAAAAAGCCAACTCCTTCAGTAACGAATTGTACAAAGGCATTGTTGACGACAATGCCCGTGGCGTATTCAATGGAAAAATCTTTGTACGTCCGAATGCTCAGAAGACCAATGCTTTTCAATCGAATCGCAACATTCTACTCTCCGATAAAGCAACCGTTAATACGAAACCTCAGCTTGAAATCTGGGCTGATGATGTTAAGTGTTCCCACGGTTGTACTACCGGGCAACTGGATGAAGAAGCGCTGTTTTATCTTCGCGCCCGTGGAATCGGAGAAGACACTGCGCGTGCGATGATGCTTTATGCATTTGCAGGAGAGGTTATTGAATCGCTTAAATCCGAAACGATCAAATCATACATCGACTCACTGATCAGTGAGCGCTTGCATAAAAATTTTTGACCATGAGCATTGCCTTGTCGAATGCGCTGGATATAGAAAAAATCAGAAGCCTTTTCCCGGTTCTTCAGCAGCAGATTCATGGCAAAAACCTGATTTATTTCGACAATGCCGCAACCAGCCAGAAACCCGTTTCGGTGATTAACGCGCTTGTTGAGTACTACCAGGGTTACAATGCCAACATTCACCGGGGCGTTCATACGTTGGCTGAAAAAGCAACCAAAGCATTCGAAGAAACACGGCAAAAATCCCGCTCCTTCATTAATGCCAATTCAGAACAGGAGATCATTTTTGTCCGGGGAGTTACAGAAGCCATCAACCTGGTTGCTTCCTCATACGGAAGAGCCTTTATTAAAGAAGGCGATGAGATTATTATTTCCGGACTGGAACATCATTCGAATATCGTTCCGTGGCAAATGCTTTGCGAAGAAAAAAAAGCCAGGCTGCGAATCATTCCCATCACCGATAATGGGGAATTGGATTTAGATGCTTTTCATTCCCTGATTACTGAACGATGTAAAATCGTAGCTGTCAATCACGCCTCCAACAGCCTGGGTACAATCAATCCGGTTAGGGAAATTATCAAGAAGGCACATGAGTTTGGCGCCATCGTACTCATTGACGGAGCGCAGGCCGGTGCCCATCTTCCTATTAACGTTCAGGATCTTGACTGCGACTTTTACTGTTTGTCGGCTCATAAAATGTATGGCCCTACCGGAACCGGGATTCTGTACGGTAAACGCGAACTCCTTGAAAAGATGCCTCCTTACCAGGGCGGTGGGGAAATGATCAGGGACGTTACTTTTGAAAAGACCTCATACAATGATCTGCCTTATAAGTTTGAAGCAGGCACTCCCAATATTGCTGATGTCATAGCCTATAATTCGGCATTTGATTTTATACTCGAATTAGGAAAAGATACCATTGCCGGTTGGGAGCAGGAATTGCTTCGCTATGCCACCGATAAGATTGCAGCGCTCCCCGGTGTTAAACTGGTTGGCACAGCTCCACATAAAGTAAGTGTATTATCCTTTGTTGTGGAAGGCGTTCATCCTTTTGATATCGGACAGATGCTTGACACACGGGGTATTGCTGTTCGAACCGGCCATCATTGCACGCAACCCGTAATGGATCGCCTTGGTATAGAAGGAACAGTACGTGCTTCGTTTGCGGTTTACAATACAAAAGCTGAAATTGATCAGCTGGCTGAAGGCGTAGACCGTGTAATCAAATTCATGAAATCATGACCATACGCGAGATCCAGGATGAAATCGTGAATGAGTTCTCGCTCCTCGATGGCGATATGGAAATGACCATCTTCTACATTATGGAGTTGGGGCAAAAGCTGCCTTCCATGCCGGAAGAAGAAAAAACCGAAGACAACGTAGTCAAAGGTTGTCAATCGAAAGTATGGTTAACAGCCTCACTGAAAGCCGGTAAGGTTTATTTTACGGCAGATAGTAATACGGCCATCACCAAAGGCCTGGTTAGTTTGTTGATCCGGATTTTTAATGGACAGTATCCGGATGATATTCTCAATACGGATTTATTCTTTATGAATAAAATCGGAATGGAACGATTCATCGGAACGCAACGTTCGAACGGATTTGCAGCCATGGTTAAACAAATGAAACTGTATGCCCTGGCATTTAAATCAAAAATGGAAGTAGGATCATGAGTGACGCATCAGAACCGGTAAGCCATACAACAGACGTGAGCATTCCTGACCTCAAGGATAAAATAGTTCAGGCGATAAAAACTGTTTATGATCCTGAAATTCCGGTGGATGTATATGAACTGGGATTGATCTATGAAATAAATGTCTACCCTATTAATAATGTATACATTTTAATGACGCTTACCTCACCCTCCTGCCCTTCTGCTGAATCCATCCCGAGTGAAGTCGAGCAAAAGGTAAAATCCATTCCCGGAATCAACGATGTTAAGGTTGAGATTACCTTTGATCCGCCCTATTCACAGGAAATGATGAGCGAAGCTGCCAAATTGGAACTTGGATTCCTATGATTTTGTTAACCGAAAATAATTTGAACTCTAACAATTGACGAATATGTATCCCGAACCACTTGTAGCCCCGATGCGGGCTGATTTAACTACAGCCGGATTTGTTGAATTCCGTACTGCTGAAGAAGTTGATAATCATTTGAAAGATCACCATGGAACCACATTGCTGGTGATCAACAGCGTTTGCGGGTGTGCAGCCGGTGCGGCAAGACCCGGTGTCCGTTGGGCAGTTGAACATGCTTCCAAAAAACCTGATACGCTGGCAACTGTATTTGCCGGTGTTGACAAGGAAGCCGTTGCCAAAGCCCGCGAATACACACTTCCGTATCCTCCCTCATCTCCTTCAATTGCCTTATTTAAAGATGGTGAACTGGTGCATTTCATTGAACGCCATCATATCGAAGGACGCAATGCCCAGATGATCGGAAATCATTTGCTCGAAGTATTCGAAGAATATTGCTGATCCTACCATACTATATAAAAAAGGTGGTTCAATTGAATCACCTTTTTTGTTTTAAGTCATGGCTGATAACATCGCAGGCTAATCGCTCCATTACTTCACGGGTATTATGTAAGGCTTCTTGTTCCCCTGCCAGATTCACAAGAGAATATACTTCTCTGAATGACATCGTTTTCAACTGATCGGAATCCAACTCAGAAACTCCACAAATAACAAATACCGGAATACCGCGTTCCTTCGCCTTTTTACTTACACCGGCTACCAATTTACCGTGCAGAGTCTGGGCATCCAGTTTACCCTCCCCGGTAATGATAGTATCCGCCCAATTAATTTGTTGATCGAAACCGGTAAGATCAAAAATTACCTCAATACCCGGCTTTAATCGTGCGTTTAGAAAAGCGCAACATCCACCGGCAAATCCACCGCCAGCACCTGAACCCGGAAGTTTTTGAAGATCAATATTCATCATCTTGTTTACCTGCACTGAAAGGTTTTGTAATCCTTCATCCAACCTGATTACTTCTTCCGGAGCTGCACCCTTTTGAGGAGCGTAAACATAGGCTGCGCCTTGTGGACCATAAAACGGATTGGTAACATCGCAAATAGCTGTAAAACGTGTACTGCGTATTCTTGGGTGAAAGTCATTCAGCTCAATTCTCTTAATCGACTTTAATTGCTCCCCGGTAGGAAGAATGGCGTTCCCTTCAATCGAAAAAAATCTTGCCCCCAATGCACATAAAGCTCCCAGTGCTCCATCATTCGTTGCACTTCCACCAATACTGATGATGATTTCGCTAACACTACGGTCCAGGGCATCCCGGATCATCTCACCGGTTCCGAAAGAAGTGGTTCGCATCGGGTTGCGATCGTTGGAATCTAATAATTCCAAACCACTTGCTCTGGCCATTTCGATGAAAGCTGTTTTTCCATCCGTTGAAATGCCGTAGCAAGATTTTATTCTTCTCATTAATGGATCATGAACTGCGATTTCTATCCTTGAACCACCGGTATGGTAAAGAAAAATATCAAGAGTGCCTTCGCCACCATCTGCCAAAGGAAATTTCCGGATATTCATATCAATTCCCGATCGAATTAATCCCTGCTCAACAGCCGCACAAACCCCGGATGCTGTGAGTGTTCCCTTGAATTTATCCGGTGCGATTAACACATTCATACCAACAAACCGTAAAGAATCAGTACAGTACCTAAGGCAGTCAGTCCCTGCAACAACGTCATTAAGGTAATTCCCCGGTAACCTGCTTTGAGATCAAACCCACTGAATTGTGAGATCACCCAGAAATACGAATCATTGGCATGAGAAACAGTCATTGCCCCGGCACCAATGGCGAGAATAAGCAGCGCTAAAGAAAACGGCTCATCAAATCCGGAAGATAACGCCAATGGAGCCAGGATGGTGCTTACCACAACCATGGCACTCGTGCTGCTTCCCTGAGCTGTTTTTATCAACGCGCTGATCACAAATCCTGTTAACAGAAATCCCACACCTGCAACCGATCTGGATTGGGTAATCGCTGTAATCGCATCCGTAAGCTCGCTTGCCTTCAGAACCGCCCCCAAGGCTCCGCCACAACCTGTGAGCAAGAGTATCGGTCCGGATTGTACGATACCCTTTTCAATAATATTCCGGGTTTTGCCCAGGTGCCGAAAAAAAAGAAAGGCCAGAATAACTGTAAGCAATAATGCAATAACAGGATTACCCAGAAAGAGCAGAAAGGAACGCAATTGAAATTCGGATTGCGTCAGCTGAATGACGGATGCAATGGAAATCAACATCACTGGAGCAAGAAGTAAAACAACAGGCTTCCAGATTGGTAACGTTGAGTGTTCGATTGGATGTGATGAGATTGACTCCTGCAAAGTCAATTGTGGTCCTGTATACCGGGCAAAAAAGTAAACCATGACAACAACGGGTATTGAAACCAGCAAGCCTAAACAAATCAGTAACCCGAGTGAATCTATTGCACCCAGGTTTCCGGCCGCTGCCACAGGTCCGGGTGTGGGTGGAACCAATGTATGTGTCGTGTAAAGACCGCCAGCCAGGCTCAGGTTCATCGTAGCCAGGGAAGTCTGTGAACTTGTTGCAAGCGATCGGGAAAGACTGACTAAAACGATAAATCCCGAATCACAGAATACGGGTATACCCAGAATCATTCCCAGTAATGCTATTCCTAATGAAGGATGTTTACCCGAGCGTGCCTGTAAAGCATTGCCCAGACGACCAATGGAACCGGAATCTTCAAGAGCTGAACCCAGGATGCTGCCCAATATTACAATAAGGCCAATGGCGCCTAAAAGCGTTCCGAATCCGCTGGTTAGGGTGGTGACAATCGATGCAAGAGGCATTCCGGCCAGTAAGCCAAAAGCTATCGAAGCCATGAGTAAACTGAAAAACGGATGCCATTTCCAATACGCTCCTGAAACCACGATGAACAGGATTGTGACAACAAGAAGTATCAACAGGTAACTTGCTCCCATGGAAGTTAAAGTTAAAACAGATAACCGGAGATTAATCCCTATTGATTAGATTTAAGATTAAGATGCCTGAACAGGGCATTTGATCGATCATACAATTTCTGATGCAGTCGCCTAAGTTACCGACCATAAACTCACTACCCAAAAGATCGTACCCGGTAAAAGTATTGCAATTCGGAACCGGTAATTTCCTTAGAGGATTTGCCGATTGGATGATTCAGCGTGCAAACGATACTATCCATTTGAATATGGGTGTAAGCGTGATACAGTCCGTATCGAAGGATTCAACTCTTCAAGATCAAAATGGGGAGTACACCGTTATTATGCGGGGTTTGATTTTTGGTCGATTCGTTTCGTTATCCGAAAGGATCAGTGTCATTCAACGCATTGTTCAGATTAATCAGTATGAACAGTATCTTGCCGAGGCCGATAACCCCGATCTTGAACTGATTATCTCTAATACAACCGAAGCCGGTATTGTATTTAATCCTTCAGATGTATCCCATTCAGTTCCGGCCCATTCGTTTCCGGGAAAACTTACTCAATTGTTATATAAACGATATAAAGTGTTTCCTGATAAAAAGCTGGGAGTAATTCCTTGTGAATTAATTGAGCGAAACGGGGAAGTATTAAATCGTTGTATTCTTCAATATGCAAACCAATGGAACCTGGAGCCTGCTTTTCTTAATTATCTGAAGAATCAGGTTTTCTTCTGCAATACATTGGTCGACCGTATTGTTCCCGGTTTTCCAAAAGACGCTGAATCGTATTGGAAAGAACTTGGATACACTGATCACGCTTTGACCGTTGGAGAACATTATCACCTGTGGGTGATGGAGGCAAACCCATGGGTGCAGGAGCATTTTCCTCTTGATCGTGCAGGGCTAAACGTCATTTACACATCCGATCTTGAACCTTACCGCGTTCGGAAAGTCAGGATCCTGAATGGCATTCACACCGCCATGGCTTTTACAGGATTGCTGGCCGGAGTTAAAACGGTTCGTGAAGCCATTGAGCATCCGATTACCGGAGCTTTTATTCAGAATACATTAAACCATGAGATACTTCCCTATGTACCCGGTGACGCTCAGGAGCTTCGGGTCTATAAAGAGGAAGTAGTTAACCGGTTTATGAACCCGGCCATTGAACATCAACTGGCCACCATTACCTTAAACAGCATCGCAAAGTTTAAAGTCCGGCTTATTCCTTCCATAAAGGCCTACCTATCACATCATCATCTTCCTCCGGAAGGTATCGTTCTTTCGTTTGCTTCATTACTTTATCTCTATGCTACTGCGGGAGCAGGACCTAATGTCCAACTTAAAGATGAAAGCTCCATTCTGGAATTCATTCAGGGAGAATGGAAAAAATCAAGTCACACGGAATCAGAAATACACAATTTTATTCAAGTATGCCTGGCTCAAACCAACTGGTGGGGAGAAAACTTAAATGAACTCCATGGCCTTACGGATCGGATTGCCTTTTATCTTTATATCATTACGCAACAGGGTATACTGATAGCATTGAACAAACTGCTGCAACATGAAAAAAGCTGATGAATTGAAACGATTGGAACAAACATGGCGGTGGTTCGGTCCTCATGATCCGGTTAGCCTATCGGATATAAAACAAGCGGGGGCAACCGGAATTGTGTCGGCCTTGCATCACATTCCTAATGGGGAAGTGTGGGAAACGGATGAAATTAAAAAGCGTAAAGAACTCATTGAATCATCCGGTTTACGCTGGAGTGTTGTTGAAAGTATTCCGGTTCACGAAGACATTAAGAAACATAAACAAGGTTACGAACGATACGTTCGTAACTATCAGCAAAGCATTCGCAATCTTGCTGCGTGCGGAATCCATACGGTCTGCTACAATTTTATGCCAGTATTGGATTGGACCCGAACCGATCTGGACTATGAAGTCGAAGACGGATCGAAAGCATTGCGTTTCGACCGGATTCAATATATCACATTCGATGCCCTCATTTTACAGCGAAGAGGTGCATTGAAAGAATATGAAGAAAGTACCATCAGAAAAGCAGAGGACTTTCTCACAAAATCTTCACAGGAAGCATTAGGTAAACTTCAAAAGAATATCCTGGCTGGACTTCCGGGTGCCGAGGAAGGATATACGTTGGAAGAATTTCGCGAAGTATTGAATGAGTATAAGAGTATTGACGACCAGCAACTGCGAAATCATCTGTATGGATTTCTTTCTGAAATCGTGCCTGTGGCAAAAGAAACAAACGTTGATCTTGCCATTCATCCGGATGACCCACCCTACCCCATCTTTGGCTTGCCCCGAGTGGTCAGCACGGAAGCAGATGTATATCAACTGTTGAATGCAGCGAACTCTTCACATAACGGATTGTGTTTCTGCACCGGTTCATTTGGTGTGCGACCGGATAATGATCTGGTGCAAATGTCATCACGGTTCGCTAACCGTATTAATTTCATTCATCTGCGAAGCACAAAGCGCGATGCAGAAGGAAACTTCGTTGAAGCAAATCACCTCGAAGGTGATGTTAATATGCCGGCAGTCATGAAAAACCTGGTCATTGAAAATCAAAAACGAAGTAAACCGATTCCCTTCCGTCCTGATCATGGTCATCAAATGCTGGATGACATTCATAAAAAAACCAATCCCGGTTACTCTGCTATCGGCCGCTTGCGGGGATTAGCTGAATTACGCGGTCTTGAAACCGGAATACTTCATATGCTTAATGGCTAGTAATCGTATGGTCAAATCATCCAAAACGTTTTTAAATGATGATTTCCTTCTGGATAGCGAACATTCCGTTGCCCTCTATCACGGTAAGGCAGCCAGTATGCCGATACTGGATTATCACAATCATCTGTCACCAAAAGACATCGCCACTAACCGAAAGTTTAATAACCTTACTGAAGCCTGGCTCGAGGGCGATCATTATAAATGGCGCGCCATGCGCACTCATGGTGTTGAAGAAAGGTATTGTACGGGAAACGCTTCACCAAAAGAAAAATTCATTAAATGGGCCGAAACTGTTCCGTTCACTTTGCTGAATCCCCTTTACCATTGGACACACCTTGAACTCAAGCGATATTTTGGAATTGACTACCTGTTGAACAAACAATCAGCTGAATCCATCTATGAACACAGCACACAATTACTTCAGCAGGAAGATTTCCGTGTTCAGGCCTTACTGATCAAACAAAATGTTGAAGTAGTTTGTACTACAGATGACCCTTCGGATAACCTGGAGTACCACGTGCAAATGCAATCGCATCCAAAACTCAGGATGTATCCTACCTTTCGGCCGGATAAAGCCTATTCATTCGATAATCAACAGTCCTACATTCAGTATTTAGCCCAACTTTCATCTTCCTGTAATACCGACATACGAAGTCTGCAGCATTTACTGGATGCCCTGGTCAGTCGTATCAATTATTTTGATGCACAGGGTTGCCGCGCGGCCGATCATGGCCTGGAACATCTTCCTTATGGTACGGTTTCATCCGAGCAAGCTTCACAAATCTTTGATAAGCTGATCACCGGTAAATCAACCGATTTTCATGAACTCCAAAACCTGCGTGCTTTTGTATTGCTATTTTTATGCGAGCGCTACCAGGAAAAAGAATGGGTTCAACAATTTCACCTGGGTGCCTTGAGAAATAACAATACCAGAAAAATGAACCAACTGGGTGCCGACAGTGGATTTGACTCGATCGGAGATTTTTCGCAAGCCCGTTCTATGGCTTGGTTTTTCAATGAACTGGATAAACTTGATCGGTTGGGTAAAACCATACTTTATAACCTCAATCCTGCTGATAACGCAGTGTTTGCTTCCATGACCGGCAACTTTAATGATGGAAGCATTCCGGGTAAAATGCAATATGGTGCCGCCTGGTGGTTTCTCGATCAAAAAGAAGGAATTGAAAATCAGATTAACATGTTATCCAACCTCGGATTGCTTGCCCATTTTGTGGGAATGGTAACCGACTCCAGAAGCTTTCTATCTTTTCCACGACATGAATATTTCAGACGAATTCTCTGCAACCTGCTGGGAAATGACATAGCGAGAGGTGATTTACCGGATGATCTGGAACTAATTGGCTCCATGGTTAAGAATATCTGTTATTTCAATACAAAAAATTTCTTCCGATTCTAATGAAAGGATTTGTCTCATTCGGAGAAGTCTTGCTCCGACTATCATCCGCTTCCGGCCAACGGTTTGAACAAGCTCATGCACTCGATGTTCATTATGGTGGCAGTGAGGCAAATGTCTCCAGTGCCCTTGCCCGATGGAACATTCCTTCCTCGCACGTGACCGTGCTTCCGGAACAAGAAACCGGTCGGGCAGCCTGTCAGGCATTAATTAAAGCAGGGGTTAATACCCGTTATGTGCGATTTCACCCGGGACGAATCGGCATCTATTTCCTGGAACAAGGCAATGCCGTCCGTTCACCCAAAGTGATTTACGATCGGTATCATTCTGCCTTTTCTGAATTAAATCCTGCTGATTTTAACTGGAAAGAAATCCTGAAAGATGCCCAATGGTTTCATTGGTCGGGTATCACTCCGGCCATTTCACAAGCAGCTGCCGATGCGTGCCGGGATGCTATTCACATTGCAAGGAAATTGAATATTAAAATATCGGCCGATATTAATTACCGCAGTATTCTTTGGCAATACGACAAGAAGCCTATGGATATCATGCCCGAACTCATTGCATCAAGCCAGGTTGTTGTCGGATCAGTTCGCGATTTCAGGAACTGCACCGGCATTAATCTTCCGGGCGATAGTACATTCAATGATTCGGCTGAAAAAATTATTAAACAATTTCAGCAACTGGAATACATCGCACACACCAACCGTACGGAGCATGATGCAAATCATCACGATATCAGTGGAGCACTCTGGAACGGTCATGAGGTATATTATTCAAAAGTTTACAGGCTCCAGAACTTTGCTGATCGCATCGGTTCGGGGGACGCTTTTATGGCTGGAATAGTATATTCCCTTCTGAATAAAAAATCACCCGCTGAGACCATTGAATTCGCAACCGCTTCCGCAGCATTAAAACATACGATAGCGGGTGATGTTCTGCTTGCATCAGCTGATGAAGTTGAAGAACTGACCCATTCAACGGAAATTGGTAAATTATTGCGCTGATATGCCGACTACCAATCATTCCGTTGAATCAATCCTTATCTCAACCGGATTTGTTCCGGTGTTCTATCATCCGGAGGAAGCCGTTTGCCTGAATGTGCTCAGAGCGTGCTATGATGCAGGACTGCGCACCTTTGAATTCACCAACCGTGGAGAAAATGCCTTTCATATCTTTCGTCTGTTGCACGAAAAAATCCAAAGCGATTATCCGGATATGAAGCTGGGTGCTGGAACAATTTTTTCGCGCGCCATTGCTGCCAAGTTTATAGATGCCGGTGCAGAGTTTATTGTATCGCCTGCGTTAATACCTGAAATGAAAGAAGTACTCAAACACGTACCCTGGATACCCGGATGTGCAACCGTGAGTGAAGTACATACAGCCCATGAATTAGGTGCTACGCTGATTAAAGTGTTCCCCGGTGAGTTGCTTGGACCGGCTTTCATCCGGTCGGTACTCTCTGTAATGCCGGATCTTTCTTTAATGCCTACCGGAGGCGTTGAACCCAATCGGGAAAATCTCTCGGCCTGGTTTGGTTCCGGTGTTGCGTGTGTCGGTATGGGATCCAGACTATTCACTTCAGAATTTTTAGAAAAAGAAAATCATCAGAAGCTTATTCAACGCATTCAAGAAGTGCTTCAAATTATTCGGGAAGTAAGGCAGAGATGAAAACTTCCCACGCCAACACGCTCACCAACTACCGCTGGCGAATATGCGCCCTGATATTTTTTGCAACTACCATCAATTACATTGACCGGCAGGTAATCGGATTACTAAAACCTGTTCTGGAACAGGAATTGAACTGGACCGAAACTGATTACGGAAACATTGTAATGGCCTTCTCAGCAGCCTACGCATTGGGACTGTTGGTATTCGGGAGAATCATCGATACGATCGGCTCGAAACTGGGATATTCAATATCCGTCATTGTATGGAGCCTGGCAGCGATGGCACATGCGCTGGCACGTTCAACTTTTGGATTTGGTGCTGCGCGTGCTTTACTCGGACTTGGTGAAGCGGGCAATTTTCCGGCCGCCATTAAAGCTGCTGCCGAATGGTTTCCAAAAAAAGAACGAGCCCTTGCAACGGGTATTTTCAATAGCGGCACTAACATCGGGGCCGTGGTTGCCCCTATCCTGGTTCCGTTAATTCTTGGTTGGTATGGTTGGCAGGAGGCATTTCTGATTACAGGTGCTCTTGGATTTATCTGGGTTATTGCCTGGATTGTTTACTATGAAATTCCATCCCGGCATAAACGAATTTCCAAAGAAGAGTACGATTACATTCATCACGATGATGTCAGCAACTCGTCTTCCGAAAACTCACACGCTCTCGGCTGGTCTAAACTTTTACGCCTACGAAAAACCTGGGCCTTCGTAATCGGAAAGTTTTTAACGGATCCGATCTGGTGGTTCTTCCTGTTTTGGCTGCCCTCCTATTTTGCAACAGCCTTCCAGGTAGATTTCAGAAAACCAAGCCTTCATCTGGTAATCATTTATACTGCAACTACCATAGGCAGCATTGGTGGCGGATATTTATCCGGCTGGCTGATTAATAAAGGCTGGGAAGTATCTCGAGCGCGAAGAACAGCCATGCTTGTATTTGCAATTTGCGTTATTCCCATTGTTTTCGCTCAGTATGCAACCAACATTTGGGTGGCGGTTGGATTAATCAGCCTGGCAGCCGCATCGCACCAGGCCTGGAGTGCGAACATATTTACAACTGCCAGCGATATGTTTCCAAAGAATACCGTAAGCAGTGTGGTTGGAATTGGCGGAATGGCCGGATCGGTTGGTGGAATTATTTTTCCGCTGATCACCGGGCACCTTCTGGATTACTATAAAGTCCTTGGCGATCTCACGGCCGGTTACAACGTGTTGTTTATGATTTGTGGTTCATCCTACCTGATTGCCTGGCTAATTATGCGGTGGCTGACATCATCGAAGTCCATAGAATAATTTAGAAGTATTCACGATGCGCTTTCCAGTTCCATGATTAACCGTGTTTCTTCAAGGTCAAGTTCATAATCAATCTTTCGCAACACTTCTTCGCTGATCTTGCTTTCGTTCTTCAATTGTTTTACAATTCTTCGTTCGGTCTCAATCAGCTCCTGTTGAATCCGTAAAAATGCAAGAACCTTTTCATCATCCATCCTCTGCTGGGATTGATCTTTACGAATTCGTTGGATGCGGATCTCATATTTGTTTTTAATGATCGGCAACAAATCATCCCCAACCAATGAGTAGTTTTCTTCAATATGTTCAATTACTCCTGACGCTATCCGCAAACGGGCTTCCTGTTCATCCCGCTGCAATTGATCGTCAGCTTTTAATCCAAGGAATTTAATTAATGGACGCAAAGTTAATCCCTGGATAACCAGGGTAGCGAAAATCACACTGAACGTGAGAAAGATTATCAGATCGCGATTGGGAAAAGGTGCATTATTCTCCAGCGTTAACGGTAATGCGAGGGCAGCAGCCAGTGAAACCACACCCCGAATGCCGGACCAGGCAACAACAGTAACAGAACGGATGTTGGTAGAAGTCTCTTTCTCCCGGATTTCCCGGCTTATCCATCGGGGTATGTAAGCCCCTGGATAGACCCAAAGAATGCGTACCAGGATCACAGCAATACTGATAAGAATACCATAACCAACGAGGCTGCCCAGTGAAATATCTTTGATGGCCTCCAGCACATGCGGCAATTGCAATCCGATCAGAATAAAGATGACACCATTTAAAATAAACACTACGGTATCCCATGTTGCGATGGCCTGAATGCGGGCCTTTTGGGATAAAAATTCAGAGGATTTACGACTCAGAAGCAAACCGCAGGCAACAACCGCAAGAACTGCCGATAAGCCGGCATGATC
>JALOMY010000212.1 GCA_025455225.1 Cyclobacteriaceae bacterium
TGGCGCTTTAGCTTCTATAGTTGCAATGAAAAGTGGCGAAGAAGCGGAAGATGTTGTAGAAAACATCAGTGGTGTAACTGAGAATTATATTGAGAGCCATGAAGAGTCAGCAGAAGTATTTTCAATTCTTACTTATATTTTGGGAGGACTTTCATTGCTTGGTTTGTGGACAAACTTCAAAAAGAAATCAATAACTAATGTGACAGGAATTGCTGTCTTAGTTTTTTCATTTGGGGTAGTATATTTTGGATTGGAGACAGGAACAACAGGAGGAGAAATACGACACACTGAAATAAGAGCCAACAGTCAAGCTCCTGCAACAAATGACAAAAATGAAACCGATGATGACGATTAGAATTACCAGTATAAGTTCTTCGTCATCATATGCAAGAGTGTTTCGAGTTAATCGAATTGAGGTTGTTATTAATGTAGGCTGCTCATGCAGGTTTTTGAATTACAGAATCAGCTAAGTTATCCAATACGGGAAATGATTGGTCAAATCAGTTTCTGTTGCTTCATCTTATCCTTAATAAAATTTTTAAATTCAGTTGGACCTAAAACCGTTATCTCATCCGCAAGCCCCATAACAAACCGGCCCACTCCTTTAAAGTGAAGGACAGGGCCATTGAAGAGATAACTTTTACTGTCTTCGTTTTCTTCTTTCTCCAGGTAAGGTTGGGAAAGCGGAAATTCTTCGCGCATCAAAACATACGCCCGCATGCTTAACCGAAGCGTTACCCAGATTTCCTTGCGCCCGCTGATTCCAAAAATATCCGAAGCTTGCTGAATTTATAGGGCTTGTCGAGAATCACCACATCCCCAATGCGTTCCAGCTTGAAATATTTGCATTGCTTGTCTTTGGTATCTAACGCCAGAACCGACTGAAAGCCTTCACCAAACTGAAAGGGCTCCACCAACCGGTCATTGATTTCCTGGCTGTTGGCGGAATGATAATTTTTTAAAACCACTTGGCTTTTCTGTTCCACAGCTTCCGAAAGCTTACGGAACATTTTGGCAACCCGGAGTTTTAGAAATTGTTCGGGAACATCTTTCGCCTCAGAATGAAAAGCCAGTTTCTTTAACAATGGCCCACGCAATGGATGGCCGCTGGCCCCGCTTTGAATCAGTTGGCGTAATATGCTCACCTCTTCCAGGGTAAACCGGCTTTCCGGATCTTCACCTTCTTCGCGGTGAACAAAATACCGGCCGTGAAAGTCCTGGTCTATAATAAATCCGATTTCTTCCAGCAGGCGAAAATACCGGTAGATCGTGCGGGTGGTTGTATCCAGTTGCTGGGCCAGCTGATCAATGGTTCGTCCGCCACCTTTCAACAACCCGATCAGTTGGAACACCCGTAATATTTTTGCTTGAGGAATCATGGCCGCAAAGTAATTAACCGTTCAAGTTATTTCAGTAACTGCCGCAACTTTTCGAGCTGTTGTACATTCGCTTCAGAATAAATGTTATCCACAATGCCTTGTTTCTCCCGCGCGGTAAGGCGCCAGCTTAACGAAGCACGTGCATTATTCTGACGAAGGCTGTCGAGCTTGTTCAAAATAGGGGCATAGGATTCGACCTGGTATTGGATGTCAATGCGGTCGATCGGTTTATGAAACCAGTTCCTGGCAAAGCCCAGGTAAGTATCGTTGCTGATATCCTGAAAGTTTTCAAAATTATTGTATACCGTGCTGATGGGTTGAGTCAAGGCATCGAGTATTGACTGTCTTTTTCGTTCCCCGATCTGGCCCAGTTTGGGTGAGTCCCGAATGGAGACCACAATAATCCCGGAAGTATTTTCTTCAATCCATTCTTTAAACGCATAAAGGAAACGCACAGCATCCGATACTCCGAAGTTATCCGATATACCGGCATCCATAATCTGGATGGCGGGTGACGTAGGGAGAGTGGTATTCGGAGTTATGTAAGGAAAGGTTGCACTCATACGTAGAGCCGAAAGAAACCGTAGTTTTTGCGCACCATGTTCCCTGAACAAGGCCTGGAAATCAACACCGGCAACTTTCGCCAATTCGTATTCAGGTTCGCTAATGATGATTGAGTTGAGATATGATACCGGATGGGCTGCGATGTACAATTTCCTTCCATCGTTGATAATAGTGGGCGATAAGATTAATAACGGAATCAATGCCTGGTGTTCAGGTTCATAATATGCTGAGATGGGTTTATCCATCAGGTGCTCCGTAATCACGTTAAGTTGTTCCTCGAACGTATAGCTTCGGTCGCGGTTATACGATTGCCCCGCGTAGTCAAACTTGTTAAAGCCCACAAACAGATCGTTAGCCAGTAAACTGAAGATGAGAGGGTTCAGGTTATCCGAAGAAAGACTGTACCGGTGTTTCAACGCATATGGATTCATGCCTTCACCCAACTTTTGCCGTAACTTTAATTCACGGAAAAAGCTGGCTCCGATCAATCCACCCGAGGCTCCTGAGATCATGATGCTGTTCTCAAAGAGTTTTCCCTGCGTTATGCTGTCGGCTATCTGAAGGGCTGTCAGTGTCCACAATGCTGCTCGTTTACCGCCACCGCTGGTGCACAGAAAAACCATCTTCGGTTTTTCATTTTCCGGGAATTTCTTTCTCCAGTTTTCTAATAAAACCATTGAATTCCGGAGGTCGTTTTGAATTACTGCCGGATCGTTCAGATTATTCAGGCTTTCGTTAGTATAAACAGCCGGTTCGGTTGAATAGGATAAACCAAATGCCTCATATTGCTTGGAAAAGAAATCCTTGCTGGCCAGAAAATTTAAACCGATGAAGATGATAATGGCAACCGTTGCTGACCAGCCTCCGAACCAGTAACTCAATGCACCGGCAAGCATGACAAACAACGTGAGAAAAATTATAGCACTGGCGGCAGCCGGCAATTGAAAAACAGGGTAGTCCTTAAATAAACCCAACGTAAGAATTAAAGCGATGATAAACAGTTGTATCATCACCAGGTTAAGATGGTTTTGGTCGAAAACCTGGATGATGGTGCTGCGGTCGTAAAAGCTGCTGTCTTCCACTTTTCTGAACCGGAAATTATAGTCTAGGTAATTGTCTACGCGTACCTGGCGTTTACGCGCAATATCGAGTTTGCGCATGGCGCTGGCTCGTGTTACCTGTACGCTTTCTTTCAGTTTCTCATCAATGCGGCAAACCACATATTTGAAAATGTCTTTATTGGTAAACCAGAAGTACACAAAGAAGATAACCGTGGTCAGGATAAATCCCGTCAACAGTCCGGCCAGATTCCAGAATAATTCCATCCGGGTAGTGTACTGGTTGTTGATCTGAAAGCTGAGAATGTAATAGAGGTATGTTCCCAGGAAGGTTACAGGAATTATACTGTTGTTGAGGGCGAATTTGGTAAAGGGTCGCGACAAGGCGCCAACGAACGTAAACCGGTGCCCGTCAATAATATAGCACGTGATGTGAAAAGCAACTGTAAATCCGGCAAGTACATTTCCAATAATAAAGAAACTGGTAAAGTTGATTTCATTCAGGTATTCCGGATCAAGGAATAAATACGGAATACCCAGGTATTGTCCGAAGTTCCCGGTGATCATCGCGAACAAAATAATCCAGCAAAGAACCAAAACGTGGTTTCGTTTAATGTTATTAAATAATAATTGAACCGGGAAGGAATAGATTAAGGCGGTAAGTACGGAGTAGAGTCTTAGCATACTGAATTATCCAAAAAGATACTACTTTTTCCAGATTCTGAATACCCTTCAATGAAGGATGGTCACAAGCTGTCAAATCCCTTTTCTTTCTTGCCAGCATTCCGTTACTTGTGCTGATGTCTGAAAAAACCTTTACCATCTACCGCAGTTCGGCCGGCAGCGGTAAAACCCGAACGCTTGCGAAAGAATATCTGAAGCTGGCCCTTCAAAGCCGGTCGGATTATTTCAGGCATATCCTGGCGGTAACGTTTACCAACAAAGCAACCCAGGAAATGAAGGAACGCATCCTTCATTATCTCAATGCATTTGTCCAGGGAAAGGAAGAAAAGCTAGCCGGTGAACTGAAGCAGGAATTGAATCTCGATGATCAGGACTTTATTCAAAACTGCTATGAAATTCGAAGTTTGATACTGCACCGATATTCCCAGTTTTCCATCAGCACCATCGATGCATTTTTTCAAAAGGTGATTCGGTCGTTCACCCGTGAGGCGGGACTGGCCGGTGATTTCAGGCTCGAAACCGATCCGGATAGCGTGCTCGAAGATGTAATCGATTTGCTGGTGGCCGATCTGGGCAAAGACCCGGAGATGACCCGCTGGATGGTGGATTTTTCATTCGCCAGTTTGGAAAATGATCGTGGCTGGGATGTACGCAGGTCGCTTATGGAATTTGCCAGGCAGGTTTTCAGGGAAGAGTATAAGTTGATTGAACAGGAACTGGTAAGGGTTACCTCACAACCGGATTTTTTCAAAACATTGTTGAACCAACTTCGAAAAGAGCAGCAGACGTTTATCCACTCCGTGCGGGAGAAATTCCGCGAAGGGTATGCACTGATTCAATCGCATAGTCTGGAAAAATCAGATTTTTGGAACGGTGCAGGTTATACATTTTTTGAGAAATATAAGGACATCAAAAAGGTTAGTGATTTTGAAAAACCGGGTGTTCGGATAATGAATGATCTGGCTTCTGTTGATAAATGGCCAAAGAAAGACAGCGATAGAAAGGAAGAAATCACTGCATTGGCATTGAAGAAATTAATGCCGCTGCGGGAAGAGATTCTGGATTACCGTGAGAAAAAATATGCCTCTGCCTTGTCGGCCGAAGTGGTGATCGAAAATTTTTATGCTTTTGGTTTGCTGGCTGATATCTCGCGTAAGCTCATGGAATACAAGGCAGCCAACAACCTGATGTTGCTGGCCGATGCCCCGGTGTTTCTGAACGGATTGATTGGCGAAAGCGAAACTCCATTTATCTATGAAAAGGTGGGCTCGTTTTACCGTCACTATCTTATTGACGAGTTTCAGGATACTTCGGGCATGCAGTGGAAGAATTTTTATCCGCTGGTAACCAACAGCCTCGATTCCGGTTACCGCAGCCTGGTGGTGGGTGATGTTAAACAGGCCATTTACCGCTGGCGTGGTGGTGATCTCAAATTGTTGCAACAGCAGATTGCCGGGCATATTGGAAGTAAACGTGTTGCCGTAGAGAACCTCCCGGAAAATTTCCGCAGCCTGAAAAGCATAGTTGAATTCAATAATCATTTTTTTAAAGAAGCCTCCCGCCAGGTAGCTGCGATTACTTCCGGTACCCTGGCTGACGATGTCTATCAGGATGTTCAGCAAAAAACCGGCAAGACAGAGGAAGGCATTGTTGACGTACGTTTTCTTGAGAATGACTCCCGAAGCGAAACGAATTTTGAAAAGCTGGCCCTTCAGGAACTCACCCGGCAATTGGAATATCTTCAGCATCAACGTGTGCCCCTGCGCGATATCGCGATCCTGGTTCGCAGCAACCGCGATGGGCAGAAGATTGTCGCTCATTTGCTGGAGTACAAATATTCGGAAGAAGCAAAACCAGGTTTGTTGTATGATGTAATCTCGAATGAATCGCTTCGTCTGGATGGCAGTGCCTCCGTCAGTTTACTGCTGGCTGCCCTGCGCTTTCTCCATAATCCGAATGATGCCATTGCCCGTGCTGAGTTGGCTTTTGAATATCATCGCCTGAGGCGCACAGTTGAACCGGTCGGCAGTGAGGTATTCAGCATCACCAATCTGGAAAGGCTGAAAAAACTAATACCTGCTGTACTCGTTAAGGAACGTGCTTCACTAAAAAAGTTGTCGCTGTTCGAACTGACAGAAACGCTCATAAGTTTGCTCGACATTAATAAGCAGGAAGGTGAGTTACCCTATGTGATGGCCTTCCAGGAACTGGTGCTGAACTTCTTTACCCGTGAACGTAACGACCTTGAGGCTTTCCTGCAATGGTGGGAAGAACATGCAGGCACGGATAAGACATCGTTGAAATCTTCCGGATCGGTAAATGCCGCGCAAATCATAACCATCCATAAATCCAAGGG
>JALOMY010000213.1 GCA_025455225.1 Cyclobacteriaceae bacterium
GGGGTTACGGTTAAGGAATTATACTGTGAACCAACCGGGCAGTTTCCGCACAATCCTGAACCTTTACCCGAGCACCTGGGCGATATTATCCGTGAGATCGGAAAAGGAAAATTTGATTTGGGAATCGTTGTTGATCCGGATGTAGACCGGCTTGCACTAATCTGCGAAGACGGAACACCATTCGGTGAAGAGTATACGCTGGTTGCCGTATCGGATTACATATTGAACAACCGTAAAAAGAAAGGCGGTAATACGGTTTCTAATTTATCATCAACCCGTGCTTTGCGCGACATAACGGAGAAGGCCGGAGGCAATTATTTTGCTGCAGCAGTTGGGGAAGTAAATGTAGTTCAAGCCATGAAGGAGCATAAGGCCATTATTGGTGGTGAGGGGAACGGGGGAGTTATCTACCCGGATCTTCATTACGGTCGCGATGCCCTGGTAGGTGTAGCCTTATTTCTATCTCATTTGGCAACCACAGGTCTTACCGCTTCAAGGCTTCGGGCGAAATATCCGCGGTATTATATTTCTAAAAATAAAATTGAACTGAGTGCCGGAATGGATGTAGATGGTGTGCTGGAGGCAATAAAAGAGAAGTACAAAAAGCAACCCATAAATACCATTGATGGAGTGAAGATTGAATTTGACCAGGAATGGGTTCATTTGCGAAAATCCAATACGGAGCCCATCATCCGGATTTATGCCGAATCCGACCTGGAAGTAAAGGCCGAGCACCTGGCCCGAAAAATCATGGCCGATATCAAGGAAATTGTATCGTCCAAATCGGAAGCCTGAAGTAACGCACACTTTCTTCAACGAATTTCCGGAAGTGCCTTACCTTTGAGGTGCCGTTTACCAGTATGAACATCTATCTCGATAATGCTGCCACCACTCCGCTGGATCCCGAAGTTTTTGAGGCTATGCGGCCTTTTCTGATTCAGGATTTCGGTAACCCATCCTCTACGCATGCTCATGGGAGAAAGGTGCGTGCAGCCATTGAATCGGCCCGAAAGAAGATTGCTGAATTGATGAATTGCACACCGGGCGAAATCATTTTTACTTCGGGTGGAACAGAGGCTAATAATTCCATTCTTACCGGTGCCGTTGAAACCTTCGCGATTCGGCATGCCATTACTTCACCCATTGAACATCATGCTGTTTTGCACACCCTTGAAAAGCTTAAGCATGACGGAAAAATTGAACTTCATTTTGTAAATCTGGATGAACAAGGTCATGTTGATTTGCACAATCTTGAATTTTTATTGAAGCAATACCCGGGGACGCTTGTTTCGTTAATGCAGGCTAACAATGAAATTGGGAATCTGCTGGACATTAACCGGGTTGGTGAATTGTGCGAAGCGTATAATGCCTTCTTTCATTCCGATGCAGTTCAGGGCGTTGCCCACTACCGTCATGATTTGCGAAACCAGCGATTAAGTGCCATGACTGCGGCTGCACATAAGTTTCATGGACCCAAAGGTATTGGCATGATGTACATCCGTAAGGATAAGAAAATCCAATCCTTCATTCAAGGTGGTCCGCAGGAGCGTAACATGCGGGGCGGAACTGAAAATGTTTACGGCATAATAGGAATGGCCAAAGCCCTTGAGTTGGCTTACCAGGGTATGGAAGAGCAGGCCCGGCATATTACACAGCTTAAAGCCTATATGATTAAACGGCTGAAAGAGACTATTCCGGGTGTATCATTTCATGGAGATTCTGCCAACCTGGAGCGGAGCCTTTACACCGTGCTTAATGTAAGTCTTCCGGAAGCGGAGGGTAACGACATGCTTCTGTTTAATCTGGACCTCCATGGAATTTCCGTATCTGGTGGCAGTGCTTGTTCTAGTGGTGCTACTAAAGGATCGCATGTGCTGGAAGCGCTTTACCCCGGTTCGAAACGCACTGCAGTTCGGTTTTCATTCAGTAAATACAATACGATCAACGAACTTGATACTGCGGTTGAAAAGCTCGCCAGTTTATGCAGGGTAGAGGCCTGATCAGCTTACCGCAAATACGTTACTGCCAAATCGTTTGATGATTTCCTGTTCCAATGCTTCCCGATGATCGGGATGGGCTATGCGCATAAGTTCATAGGCTCTCTGGCGAAGATTCTTTCCATAGAGGTAGGCTACACCGTATTCGGTAACCACATAATGTACGTGAGCACGCGTAGTAACCACACCGGCACCTTGCTTGAGGTATGGAACAATTTTAGAGGCACCTTTTTTCGTAACGGATCCCATGGCAATGATGGGTTTACCTCCTTCTGACAACGAAGCACCACGAATAAAATCCATTTGTCCGCCAACTCCTGAATATTGATACGTGCCGATTGAATCCGCACAGACTTGTCCGGTAAGATCAATTTCTATTGCACTGTTAATGGCTACAACTTTCGGGTTGGTGCGAATGATTCTTCCGTCATTAACGTATTCGGCTTCCAGGAATGCAAACAACGGATTGTCGTCAACGTATGAATACAGATCCCGGGAACCGATGGCAAATGAAGTTACTGTTTTACCCCGGTGTTTCTTTTTGAATTTGTTGTTAACAACGCCCCTCTTAATGAGATCGATTATCCCGTTTGAAAACATTTCAGTATGAATGCCCAGGTCTTTACTGTGTGTTAAGCTTTCCAGCACGGCATCCGGAATGGTACCAATACCCATTTGAAGGGTGCTTCCATCCTCAATTAATTCGGCACAATACCGGCCGATGGTACGATCGCATTCCGTAATGGATTTTCCATAGTCCACTTCCGGAAGGTTATCATCGGTTTCAACCAGGGTGTGAATCTGGTGAATGTCAATTATGCCATCGCCATGCGTTCTCGGCATGTTGGGGTTTACCTGTGCAATGATATGTTTAGCATGTTTGGCGGCAGAGCGTGCAACATCTACTGAAACTCCAAGGGAGCAAAGTCCATGTTTATCGGGTGGCGATATATGAAGCAGGGCAACATCAAGTGGGAGGATGTTTTTTTCAAATAATTTTGAAATTTCACTTAAAAAAATCGGGACATAATTGCCGCGTCCTTCATTAACGGCACCCCGTATATTTTCAGAAACAAAAAGTGCATTGATGTAAAAACTCTCAGCGTATTCAGGCCTTGCCAGTTCAAGTTCACCCAGCGTACTTACGGCTACTAATTCAACATTTTTTAGTTCCGAAGCCCGTCTTGCCAGGGCCTTCAGTAACTTATGCGGTGTGGCTGCGCTGCCATGAATAAATACCCGGTTTCCGGATTCAATTACTTTTACCGCTTCACTCGCAGAAACAATTCTAGGATACATAGTATCAGCTTTATATAATACAAAGAACCGAATTACACGCGAGATGAGGGATGATTTACGTCAGTTAATTATCTAATTTTAGCCATTATGAGTAAGACAATATCATTTGCCGGATCCGGAAAATTAGCATGGCATCTTGCACCGGCTCTTGATAATGCCGGCTACGCAGTGCGTGAAGTTTACAGCCGTAACCCGGGCCATGCTGAAAAGCTGGTTGAACGATTGTATGAAGCAGAAGTAAAAGCTTCACTCGATTTTTCCACCAGTAACTCGGATATTTTTATTCTGGCAGTGACAGATGATGCATTGGATGATGTCGTGCGGGAAATCATTTTACCGGAGGAGGCAATACTTGTTCATACATCCGGAAGTCAACCATTGAGCAAGCTGAGTTATGCAGCGACACCATTTACAGGTGTGTTTTATCCTTTACAGAATTTTGACAAGAGCCGGTCAATCGATTTCAGGGACGTTCCTGTTTTTATTGAAACCGAACAGGATGAGGTAGAAGAGGAATTGCTGCGAATGGGTAAGGCCATTAGCCGGATTGTTAAATCGGTTGATGTGCGAGAGCGGAAAGCCTTACATGTGGCTTCTGTTTTCGCTTCTCAATTTACCAGTCATATGCTTGATTGTGCCCGAAAAATAATTGAACAACACGAACTGTCCTTTGAGTGGCTTACGCCTTTGATCGCAGAAAGTATTAACCGGAATTTAGCAATGGGAATTAAGTCCGTACAGGGAGGTCCTGCTAACCTGGGTGATTTTGAAACCTTAGACCAGCACATGGATTTTTTGAAAAGCGATGCGAGGCTGGCCGAACTTTACCGCGTAATAAGCCAGCATATTATTGATGAATCCTTCAATAAAGAAGATTAATCCGTTTCTCCTAACACTGTAACTGTTCCCCGAAGTGTTTTGATTGCTCCGTTTTGACACTTGGAGGGATACGTCATTATCCAATAATACACACCATGACTTCCGCTGCCGGTCCACGGCTTACTGCTTTGATCGGCTGAGAACACGGCATCACCGTACCGGTTGAATATGTTGAATTGAAAGGCATCCACTTCACGAGTTTGAATAATCAACTCCTGGTTGAATCGATCCCCGTTAGGGGTAATTACATTAGCAATAAAAACACTGTCTGATTCAGTCTTGATTCCCTCTATTGGATCGGAAAGAAAATAGCAACCGTGGCTTTTTATTTCGACCTGGTAAAATCCGGATTGGGTAGGTTTATAATTGTAAAACGTTGAAGGTCCGGATGCTGATGTGAAACCTGATTGCAAGTCGGGACTGAATAGCCACAGGTAGGATGCACCCGGTATTTCTTCTGCCTGAAGTTGGGTATCTGAATTCCAACAGAACGATACAGGCCGTTGTGAAGGAAGTATCTCCGGCTGGAAATCCGGATTAAGAGTAAAGGGCGGTGAAAGCTGGTCACATCCCTGGTTGGTAATGAGCACCTGGTAGGCACCTAATTCTTCCGCAATTAAATTTCCAGAGGGCTCTTCCAGCAAGTTGAACGATGACTGATCATCGGAACGGTAATACCAGGCATATACAGCGCCCGGATAAGGTGATGCCTGTAGGTTTGCCAAGCCTTTGTAACAAAACTGAGCGGAATCAGAAGATGTTATTTTAACTTCAGGCACACCGCCTACCGTAATCAATAAGGTGTCCGCATATTGGCAGTTTAACTCAGGTGAAAAGACATATCGAACCTGATGTTGGCCTAATCCAGCCTGAGCCTGATTAAATGTACCCAGCGCGGGGTCAGTAATTCCGGATCCACTCCATAATCCGCCTGAAGGTTTAGCAGTTAATGTAAGCGAAGGATCGCTCAGGCAAGTGCCAATATCCTGACCGGCATTGATAACCGGGTTGCCCACCCAAATTGTATCTTTTTCTGCCGAGCAAAAATTGGATATTATCAATTGATAGTAACCCTGCTCTTCTGCTGTATAAACGGGTTTTGTATTAAGCCCCTGAGCTGGTGAAAAATTTCCGGGTGTGGACGAAAATTCCCATTGATATTGATACGAACGGCCGAGTATTCCGGCAAGCACAACCGAATCCTTCCACAAAAGAAAGCTGAATCGGCATCCTGAAGTTGAAAGGGTTTCACATGTTCAATAACTCGAATAACAATCCGGTTGGAAGCATCGCAGTCATCTACTTTATACGAAATGAAGCTTGACTTTCCTGGTATCAGGGAAGGATCAAAAATTCCGGCATTCGCATCGGCTATGCCGTTGCCAAACCATATACCGCCTCCCGGATAGGCTTTCAATGTAACCGGCTCATCTTTTTCGCACATAGGAGAACGTGCTTGTTCAATGAAGGGATACTCGGTATAAACATAAACAGAGCCCGCATCGGCACACCGGTAGAATTATCATCAGCAAAGGCGCCAACAAACAGGTAGCCGAATGTAGAGGTAACGGCCGAACCGAAATAATCGGTCATAGATGGATCTGACTCATCGCCAATGATAATTTTATCCGGTGATTTTGAGATCCATCCGCTTTCCGGTTTCTGAAAGAAATACACTTTTCCCGGCCCGGGGTTTTGTCCGCCATAGGTATAAATAATGTTTTGAGGTGCACCGGCAACTGCGTACCGCTCTTCAATCTTAACGCTATACCCAAAGTTGTGATAGGGAATTTCAATTTCCGGTTTGAGAATGGCTTGTTCTTTTATTAATCCAACCCATCCGGATTCAGGTTTCTTATAAATGTAGGCTGCGCCCCGAAACAAATTCGTTGGATTGCCAAGTGCAGGTTCATTGCCGATCCAGCCCGGGCAGCCAACAATAATTTCATCGCCCTGAATATCGACTGCAAATCCAAACATACGACCAACCAGGTAGCCATCAATTCCTACATCAGAAGGGTAGAGTATGGCCGATTCGGTAGTGTCTTTCCATCCGCCTTCCGGTTGTTGATAAATAAAAACCCGGTTGGACTCCTGGAACCAGAACCGGCTGGACCGGGCACCAACAACAATTACACTGTCTTCAATGGCCACTTCACAACCGAAGCCATCACCTGGCCCCGGTACTTTAGGCAATAGGGTGGCTTGTTTTATCCAGGCATCCCCGGTGAATTTAAAGACATGAACTGTTCCAAGGTCTTCTGAACTACGATCTTCATATTGACCGACAACCAGGTAAGGCATATCAATAGCAACGGACCGGCCGAAGGATTTCAGATTCAGATCATCCAACGTTACCTTATAGGATTCGTTCATATCCGTCCAGCCACCAACGGGTTTACGAAAAACATAAACAGCTCCTGTTGTGTAGGAGATTCGATTGCCATTTTCATCATAACGATCGCTGTAAACCGAATTAACTGCTATGAAGTCCCCGCTGATGCTTACATCCAAACCAAAGTTATCATAAGGCTGACCATCGGAGGGTGTTAGCTCAGCAATGCGTTGCCAATTGAGACCATCGAATTTTAAAACATAGGCTGAGCCTGAATACACGCCATTGTCCTGATCCCGGCTGGAGCCAACAACGGCATAGTCGCCCTCAATATCGACCGCGATGCCAAAGTAACTTCCGGCACCTGTTACGGGCATGTATTCGATGATCGATGTATAGTCTGACGTTGGATTATCCCAACCTGAAGGAGGAAGATTAAATTCAAAGACTTTAGGATTTTGAATCCGGATAAAGGAATTGGATGAAAACGTGCTGCTTCCAGGCGCACTGATTAATACCCGACCATTTTTTGCAGTCAGATCAAAACCGAAGCGTGCAGAATTTTCAATATCATCCGGTTTTATGGATGCATGCGGTGTTAATGAAGTCCAGGATGCTGGATTGTCTTTTTTGAAAACCCGCACGGATTCATAACCTGAAAAATATACATAATCGCCATCCAGGGAAACCTGGCTTTGCAATAAGCTTGTTCCAGGATTTGTATCGTAATACCAGGCATCTTCGGTTGTGTCTGCCCATCCACCGGGAGGTCGATTGTAAACATAAAGGGCCGGGCCATTTGAACCGCCCGTATATAACCACGGGTCGGTCAGAAAAATCGTGTTGTCATCGAGGGCGATGCCTTCACCAAAA
>JALOMY010000214.1 GCA_025455225.1 Cyclobacteriaceae bacterium
TAATATCATTTTTCATTATTCGGTCCAATTCCAGTTCCTTAATGCATAATATTTCTTTCTCGGTGTTGCCTTTAAGGGATGTATGCCATGGTGCTTACACCAGGTGAAGTGAAAAATCAACGAAGCGGTAAAAGCAAACGTGATAAAGAGAAGCGATCCGGTGTGTCCGAAGTAGTGGAAGAGCAACCATGTTATTCCGCCTATAAAAAGCCATTTGATCACACGCTTCCACCAAACCGTTTCGCCTTCAAATTTTCCAAACAGAGAGAGGCCTATTGTCTGAAGGATAAAAAGTATAAGTAACTCCAATTCAATATTCATATCGAACTTCATTTAAGTGCTTCGGTAATTTTCCGGACATTGGCATTCACCATACCGATGTATGTTCCTTCCGGGGTTCCTTCAGTACCCATAGCATCGGAATACAGGCTTCCACCAATCTTTACTTCTGAATTTTTTTGACGGCAACCTTCAATTACAGCCTGAATGGATTTTTCAGATACCGAGGTCTCAACGAAAATGGCTTTGATCTTTCGGCTGATTATAAAGTCCACCAGGTTGGTAACATCGCGCAGGCCAAACTCCGAAACGGTTGAAATTCCCTGAAGGCCTCGTACTTCAATTCCGTAAGCATCTCCGAAATAGCCAAAGGCATCGTGTGCTGTAATCAATACACGTTGTTCATTGGGGATTTCCTGGATTTTTATTTTCACTGCGTTGTGAAGTGAATCCAGTTTTTCAGCATACAGATGGGTAGAACGTGTATAATCGGATGCGTTTAGCGAATCGTAATTCTGCATGTAGATACCGATGCCCTCAACAGCTTGTTTCCACAACGAAACATCAAACCAGATGTGTGGATCATAGGTGCCCTGAAATCTTTCAACTTTGCGGAATAGAGAATCAGGCAGAAAGGAGGCCAAAGCCACAACGGGTTTCGTGCGGGACAGTTTATCGAGTACTTCACCCAGCTTTCCTTCCAGGTGCAGACCGTTATAAAAGATGATGTCCGCCTCCGTGAGTTTGTTAAGATCGCCCTGTGTAGCTTTATATAAATGCGGATCAACACCGGGACCCATCAGGGCAATTACTTCCGCATGATTTCCGGTAATGTTCTCAACCGCATCCTTAATCATTCCGGTTGTGGTTACGATCTTTAATTTTGTAGTGGACGATTTTTCTGCAGGTTTACAACCGGTAAAAACCAGCATGCCCGTGAGCATCAGCACCAAGACAAAACGGAATCGTTCAATAAATACATTGTAGTTCATAAACTTCACCTTATTCAGTTACCAGTATATTTTCACTGGCTTCTTTCGATATATACAGTTTCCTTTTTCCATCGATCATTATTTCAACGGATCGGTCAAACTCAATTTTTTCCAAAACCTGAATGGACACACCGATGTATACCCCGATTTTATTGAGGTATTGAAGGAAGGCAGGCGAGCTATCTTTAACTGCTGATACCACCGTCTTTTTACCGGAAGAGTCCGCAATGGGAATTTGACGGGTTATGTGAAATTTTCCATGCTTGTCGGGAATAGGATCCCCATGAGGATCGACTGAAGGAAAGCCCAGGAATTCATCCAGCTTTTGAATCAGTAAAGGGGATTGAATATGTTCAAGTTGTTCGGCAACATCATGTACTTCATCCCAGTTAAAGCCTAACTTTTCGACCAGGAAGGTTTCCCAAAGTCGATGTTTCCGGATGATGGACAGCGCTTCTGATTTTCCAGGTTTGGTGACATTAACACCATAATACCGTTCATAGGTAATCATGTTTTTTGATGCCAGCCGCTTCACCATATCAGTAACGGATGCCGGCTTGGTTTCCATAGCCTCCGCGATTTCATTGGTCAGAACGGCTTTTGTACCGCCTGCCGACAGGTGATAAATGGCTTTTAAGTAGTTCTCTTCTGTGAAGCTGAGCATACCAGTGATATTACGTGCTGTAAAAATAAAAGTTTAGATTAGTCTAAAAAATAGTTTTGCACTATTTTATTTTAAAACCTCGGTAAACGCGTTGAATTCGTGTTCCCAAAGCAGATGTTCTTCTTCCAATAATTCAGGATAGCGAAAGGATTTGATTTGGTTCGCCAGTTCTTCGGGTACGATTTTGTCTGTCAGCACGAAGCCTGCCCGGAAGGTATTCACCAATTGATGTGATTCGGAATTATGATGAATCAGTACTGGCAAGTGTAAGGCTATGTATTCAAATAACTTGGTGGGAATCGAACCGCTGGTGCTTGGGTTATACGGATACCAGATAATGCCAAAATCAAATTCTTGTATGGCCTGTAAAATGGATTTATGCGGAACCGGATGTTCACTGATTTTTAAATGAAGAAAGGGCTTCAGGTAAGCTTCATCCTGAAGGTTTTTAATTAATGCACCAGAGGGGCAATGGCCGATAACAGTCAGTGAGAATTGTGAATCGATTTTATGAAGTTGTTCGGCCAGGTGAATGACTTCCCGGATACCGGTTGTTTCAGCTACTGTTCCGGTAAACAATAATTTCGACCAGGAGGTATGATTTTTCTTGTGGTAAACTTCCCGGGTTTGACGGGTGACTTTATTTTGAAGAACAAGGTTTGGATTAAGAAATGGCATCTCTTCCCGATAGGCTTTCTCGGCCAGAATAAATTGATCGATGGATTTTACAAAGATTCGCTCTTTCAATCGAACCCATCCGGCAACGAGTTGCCGTATTCCGACCGGAAATGCTTTCCCGTACAGAATATTGCGAAAATAATTTTCCTGAACATCGTATATTAATTTGCATCCCCGGATCTGCTTTAATATCCAGGCCATGAAAAATAATTCATGCGTTGTGATTATCAGGATATCGGGTTTCAAATAAAGACAAATGTGAAGGAAACGGTAGGGTGCAAGTAACCGCTGAAGACTTATCCTTTTATAATCATTTTTATAAAGCGGATGAAGGATAATCGTTGATTTTGATGACTTAATTTCTGCAGACGAAGGAAAACCAATGATATGTACTTCAAACCGACCGGTAATGACCAGGGATAACCCAAACTTTTCGAACATGCGGGTTTCATCAACGGGTTTCAATACCGAGGCAATTACAATTCTTCTGATTTTATTTACTTGCGGCAAAACAATTCAACTAACCAAGCACGAAGATGGAATTAAAACAGATTATTGAAAAGACCTGGGAAGACCGAACCTTGTTACAAAATCCTGACCACCAGACTGCGATCCGCCAGGTTGTTGAGAAACTGGACAAAGGTGAGCTGAGGGTAGCAGAACCGGATGGTGAGGGTTGGATTGTGAGCGAATGGGTTAAAAAGGCCGTAATTCTTTACTTTCCTATTCAGCCCATGGAAACCATAGAAGTCGGGCCTTTTGAGTTTCATGATAAAATTGCACTTAAACACCGATTCAAAGAATTGGGCGTTCGTGTGGTGCCCCATGCCATTGCCCGGTATGGATCCTTTGTAAGCAAAGGGGTTATTTTAATGCCTTCCTATGTAAATATTGGAGCCTATGTGGATGAGGGTACCATGGTCGACACATGGGCAACTGTGGGAAGTTGTGCACAAATTGGTAAGAACGTTCATTTGAGCGGAGGCGTTGGAATTGGAGGTGTGCTTGAACCCGTACAGGCTGCTCCCGTTATTATCGAAGATAATGCCTTTATTGGTTCCCGATGCATTGTTGTTGAAGGGGTTAGGGTAGGGAAGGAAGCTGTATTGGGTGCTAATGTAGTGTTAACCGCGAGTTCAAAAATTATTGATGTTACCGGGCCCGGGCCTGTGGAATATAAGGGATATGTTCCGGATCGTTCGGTGGTTATTCCGGGCTCTTATACCAAAAAATTCCCGGCAGGTGAGTATGCGGTTGGTTGCGCACTGATAATTGGTAAACGAAAAGAAAGCACCGATAAAAAGACATCGCTGAATGATGCGTTACGGGAAAACAATGTTTCAGTATAACTGCGAAGTGATAAAGAAAAGATATTCTGGCATTGACTTTGAACTAACAACAGAAAATTTGGATTTCGTAGCTTTGAAATGCCTGTTCAAAATGAAACGATTAGTGACTTTTGGTGTTGCTGCATTTTTACTCACCGGGTTCTCCGGAAGAAACGATGTTTATCCGCAGGTGCGAAATGAAAGTTTTGGCAAGGGTGAGTATTTGGAGTACAAAATGAGTTACGGAATATTTTCTATTGGTAAAGGATCTACTGTTATCCATCGCGATTACCATAAAATGAACAACCGCGATTGCTTCAAGGTAGATGTATTCGGTAAGACAACCGGTGTTGTGGATTGGGTAGCCGATGTGGATGATAACTGGGGTGCTTTTATTGATACTGTTTCATTGGTACCCCAGATGTCGTACCGGAAAATCCGGGAAGGAAAGTACAGGAAAGATGAAATGATAACCTTTGATCATGTCAATCGTAAGATTGAAGCCAAAGTTCTGAATCAGAAAACCGGCCAATTCAAGGAACCCAAGATCTACGATGCTCCACCCCAGGTACGCGACCTGATTGCCGGGTTTATGTACATGCGAACAATCGACTTTAGTAAGATCAAAGAAAAGGATACACTCACAATTGAGGGATTCTATGAAGATACCGTTTATAAACTACGTGTCCTTTATATGGGCAAGGAAACCATCCGGGTTAAGGCAGGAAAATTCCGTGCTCTTGTCCTGAAGCCCATTATGCCGGATAATAAATTATTTGCAGGAGAAAATTCCATAACCACCTGGTTTTCAGATGACAAAAACCGGATTCCGTTGAAAGTAAGTGCGAATATGTTTATCGGGAGTGCCGGTGTTGAGCTGATCTCATACAAAGGGCTTCGCAATCCGGTCAACATCATAAACTGAACAAGTCCGTTCACACGGTGTTAATAAACCGTGAATTATTTGATTCTTAATCTTCTGTTATTGTTTTCGCTTGCTAAGGAGCAACCAGCCAATCGAAGAGTACTTTACATTTTTGGATCGGGTAAACATCAGCTTTTGGTTGACAATCAGGTCAGGCTGCTCCGGGACATGGAAAATGGTTGCCGGGAACGCGACCTGGACATCATTCAGGTCAATAAACTTAGCGATCAGCAGAAATATCTCAAACAATATGGTGTAAGGGAAGCAGAGTTCAGGGTGATTCTGATAGGTAAAGATGGAGGAGTCAAGTTAAACAGTCAGCAACCGGTAACTGTAAATCAAATCTTTGAGTTAATTGATTCAATGCCCATGCGCCAGCATGAAATGCGTCAAAAAAAAGGAAAAAAGCGGTTCCTATTAAGCCTTCTTTTTACGTAATTGAACTTGTATTTTAAATCCTAAATCTATGTTACAGGAATTCAAAAAGTTTGCCATGCGGGGTAATGTAA
>JALOMY010000215.1 GCA_025455225.1 Cyclobacteriaceae bacterium
TGATACCTGATGCATTTTTGAATTACCTTACAACTAAAGCCATTAAAGACGATCAGTTCGTAGGTTCCATCCAGGTTGGCGCAGGCATATTTCTTATACCGTTGTATTACTTCGCAATTACAATGGTATGTTATTGGATTACCCAAAATCCGTGGATCACGGTATTGTTTCTGTTGTCGCTGCCGCTCAGCGGACTTTATGCCTATCGCAAGAAGTGATATTATACTTCCTGATCTACCATGGAAATTCCCAACTCATCAAGCTCTTTTAAGACCGGCTCATAAATCTCCTTCAAGGTTGGGATGACCACCCCGCGGGCAGAAAGTTTTCCTTGCATTAATAATCGGGCTGCTATGCCCAAGGGTAAACCTACTGTTTTTGCCATGGCCGTTTGAACCGAGTCTTCACCCGTTACGGCAAGAGACGATTGAATGGTTTTGCGCTGGCCATTAAGCTCATAAATAAACCGATGGATCATAACAATAAAATCCTTGTCGTGGGGAGCCAGCGACCATTTTTTATTGAGAATATGCTCCAGGATGCGGGCAGGTGTTCCTTCGATCAATCCTACTTTCTCTTCAGTAAATAAACCCGACCATTTCAGCCGTTTCATTTCCGCACTGCTGGCATCAAGCTTAAAATAGTTTTGTAATCGTTGCTCTACCGGTTGCTTCTCTGATCCTGGTAGGAACGAATCAAGAAAACCGGCATGTGTAAGCATGTCCACCTGTTCCATTGAATACGTATCATCGCAACATCCCAGCTGCACCAGGATATTCCATGCGGAACAAAAGCCGGAGAAACGCAAGGTGCCGCGCAACATGGTTTGAATTTCTGGTAATTGGTAAGTATCCCTGTATTTCAGGGAATCGCGGTTGGCATAGCCTTCAAATTTTCCATAACCGGGCACTTCAATTTCAGTATAGCGATTGAACAGTTGCTGGTACGGTATGTATTTGATTTTTCCATCCTGCAGAAAACGGGCTGTTCCCTGCCCGGCCATCACCACATTGCGGGGATTCCAGGTAAACTTATACCGCCATGGATTTTCGGGATCCGTATCAGGTGCAATCAATCCTCCCGTGAACGACTCGAAGGATACCAGCTTACCGCCCCGCGAATGAATCTCATCAATAATCTTTACGGCACTCATATGATCAATGCCGGGATCAAGGCCGCATTCGTTCAGGAATAACAAGTTCTTCGATAAAGCCTCTTTATGATAAGCGTTCATCTCATCGGAAACATAACTTGCTGTGAGCAGATGTTTATTGAATTGCAGGCACATTTTAGCCACCACCGGATGGAAATGAGGAGGTAGTAAAGAAATTACCACATCTGCCTTTTGAATAATTGTTGCACAAGAAGTCTCATTACGGATGTCAAACTCAACGGCTTGACCAAAACTGGAATTCCCGATTCTGGTTTGGGCAGCCTGAATTGAAAAGTCCCCTACAACAATACTCCATGAATGTTTCTCTGCACGATTCAATAAGTATGAAATAAGGGAGGAGGATGAACGGCCTGCACCTAATATTAAAATCTGGCTCATAGAAGGCAAAGTAATGCAAATGGCAGGCAAGTAGAATTAATACATGATTTTTTTTAACTTACTTTCACTATGGCATCCGTGAAAAATGAAATTGAATTATTCAAGCAGTTTGACGACCTCGACCAGGAGTCAAAGTATCTTGCTCATAAAGCCAAAGATGCAGCCGGTCATGCATATGCCCCCTATTCAAAGTTTGCCGTTGGTGCTGCTTTGATTCTGGATGATGGCACCGTAGTGACGGGTTCGAATTATGAAAATGCAGCTTACCCATCGGGCATGTGTGCCGAACGGGTAGCCTTGTATGCCGCCTCCGCGCAACATCCCGGAAGACGGATTATGAAATTGGTGGTGGTTGCCAAACGTAAGGGCGGCAAAGAGTTGGTACCGGCAACCTCTTGCGGACCTTGCCGGCAGGTCATGCTGGAATTTGAAAGCAATCAGAGTAAACCGTTTGAAGTAGTCATGCAGGGTGATAACCATATTTGGATCAAAGCTCCGTCTGCGGCTTCCTTACTTCCGTTTGCATTCACCCGTGATCACCTGGACACGCATCATAAACCATAAACCAACCGGTTAACCAGTTTGATCCGATTCATACCCCTCTATAAAGCGTGATCCGGTATACCGACTAACTTAAATTGGTATGATTTATAAAAATTAACTGATTCCCGGTTAAATTGCATATACAAATCCTCTCTTCACTTTTTTAGTTAGTCATTTTTATAACTGCCTGCGGACTGATTCATCCGGCTCTTTGAATTGTTCTACATGGTTTACAATTTTTTAATATCCAGTCGTACCGATGAGTGAGGAAATACTTAAAGCACTTACCCAGCTTTTTGCAATCGTAACCCGACAAGACGGAGGTGTCTCTGAAAAGGAGCGGGAGTATGTAATCAATTTTTTTAAAACTGAGCTTGATCAGGATTCAATACTGCAATACATCCGGCAGTACGATGAACAATCCGGCTACGGAAAGGAAACTACCGATGCCGTAAAAATCACTTCGGTAAAAGAATCAATCCGTATTCTGGGCATCTGTAAAAAGATCAACAAGACGCTCACACAAAAACAAAAAGTGGTTGTACTTGTCAAGTTGATCGAACTGGTTTCAGCCGAAAAGAACTTCTCCCCTCACCGGATGGAAATCATTTATACGGTCTCCACCATTTTCAATATCTATCACGAGGAATACCGGTTGATCGAGTCGTTTGTGCTGGCGGATTCCGTTAGTTCACTTTCTTTTCCGGAAATCCTGATTGCGGATAATAGTCCTTCCCGTGGTGAAGGCCTGGCTTGCAAACACATACGGCTTCAGTTGGAGGGCTTCCTGGCTTTCCTTCAATTGAAGGGGGTTGATATGTACTTTGTAAAATACCTGGGAAGTGAACTTACACTGCTCAATGGCTTTACCATGAAAACCGGTCATGTCTACCTGTTTCCACATGGCAGCACCATAAAAACACAATCGGGCGATGCCATCTACTACAGCGACCTGGTTGCTGATTTCAATGAAGAGATTAAAACCACCAAGTTGTCTTTCAACGCCCGGATTGACGAGCATCACTTTTCAAATGGCATTATTGGCTTACATGATGTAGTAATTTCTGAAGGGCCCGGTAAACTGATCGGTATTATGGGTGCCAGCGGGGCCGGCAAAACAACCTTACTAAATGTATTGGCCGGGCTTATCCAACCTACACGGGGCAAGGTTCAGATTAATGATTTTGATCTGTACAGTCAGAAAGAAAAATTGCAGGGTGTTATCGGCTACGTCTCCCAGGATGACCTGCTTATTGAGGAACTTACCGTATTTCAGAATCTCCATTACAATGCCCGTTTATGTTTTGCGCATTTAAACCCTGACCAGCTTCATAAACGCGTTAACCAGGTACTCGAAAACCTGGGGCTTGACCAGCGAAAAGATGTGCGGGTTGGAAATCCGTTGAATCAAACCTTAAGCGGAGGCCAGCGCAAACGGCTTAACATAGCCCTTGAATTAATTCGCGAGCCTGCGATCCTGTTCCTGGATGAACCAACCTCCGGATTGTCTTCACGTGATTCAGAAAATGTGATCGACCTGCTGAAAGAACTTTCACTGAAAGGCAAACTCGTTTTTGTAGTCATTCATCAGCCCTCATCCGACATTTATAAGATGTTCGATAAGATGCTGATCCTGGATACGGGAGGATACCCGGTTTATTACGGAAACCCCGTTGAGGCTATTACCTATTTTAAAAAGTCAACGTTGCAAGTTGACAGTCAACGTGGCCAATGTGAAGTGTGCGGAAACATTAACCCGGAGCAAATCTTCAACATCATGGAAGCCAATGTTGTGGATGAATACGGGCAACCTACCACTAAACGAAAGATCAATCCAATTCAATGGCACCAATGGTATAAGGAGCGATTCAAGATCACGAAAGTAGAGGATGTTCGGGAACAACCTCCTCAGTCACTTAATGTTCCCGGCAAACTGAAACAAGCCTACATTTTTGCTTCGCGCGATATCCGGGCCAAACTCAGCAACCGCCAATACATGCTGATTAACCTGATTGAAGCGCCCCTTCTGTCGTTTATACTTGCCTTTGTTATCCGGTATAACAGTGCACCCGGTGGTAAAGAATACATCTTTCGTTTCAACGATAACTACCCGGCTTTCATTCTGATCAGCATTATCATTTCCATATTTCTGGGATTGATGATCAGCGCAGAAGAAATTATTCATGACCGAAAGATTTTAAAGCGCGAATCCATTCTGAATCTGAGCTGGAACAGTTACCTGATGTCCAAGCTCTCCTTGTTGTTTACTTTGTCTGCCATACAAAGTTTATTATTCGTAGTGGTAAGTCACCTGATCCTTGAAATTGAATGGAGCATGCTGTTGCCGTTCTGGTTTACCCTGTTCACAGTTTCTTGTATGTCGTGTGTGCTTGGTTTAAACATTTCATCTGCTTTTAATTCAGCCATTACGGTTTACATAGTAATTCCTTTACTGTTAATCCCTCAAATGATTCTGAGCGGCATCATCTTTAAATACGATAAGATGAACAGTCTGATCGGAAACAGAAGCCGGGTACCCCTGCTGGCTGACCTGATGGCTTCGCGTTGGGCATACGAAGCTTTTGCCGTGTATCAATTTAAAAACAACGCTTACGAAAAGCCGTACTACGAACTGGAAAAACTGGAATCGCAATTCAACTACCGGGCAACCTACCTGGCCGATGAACTGGAAGAAAAACGTCAATTCATCAGTGAGAATATAAATGAACCCTCGTCATCCATACGGAATCAGGTTAAATCCGATCTTGAACTTATTCGCCAGGCAATCAAAGACGATTATTTTACAAAGGGATTGGATAAACTGAATCCGGGGCAGGCATGGATTCCTGAACAATACTCACCATCCTTTGATAAAGCACTTGAATCGTACTTACGGGATTATAAAAGTTTCTACCAGGTTGCATATGGTCAATCGGTATCCAAACGGGAGGCATTAATGCATAAGCTCGAAAATGAATCGGGTAATCGAAATCAGTTAACATCCTATAAAAACCGGTATTCCAACGAGAGCCTTGCCGACTTGTTAAAGAACACCACGACAAAAAACAGGATTATCGAATTAAACGGAAAACTGATTCAGAAGATCGATCCGGTTTACCTGGATCCTTCTCCCTCAGGACTTCTGGATTACCGTGCCCACTTCTTCGCACCGGTGAAGAAATTTCTTGGCCAGGTTTGGGATACATACTGGTTTGATTTAATGGTGATCTGGATGATGGCCCTGATATTCTAT
>JALOMY010000216.1 GCA_025455225.1 Cyclobacteriaceae bacterium
AGCCGGTTAAACTGGGCATGAACCGGTGCGCACGACTGCTTCGAAAAATAATAACCACTATTGGGTAACAGATACCAATCGTAAATCTGCCAGATTACACTCGGAAAGGCCGGGTTAAGTTTCCATAACATCACGCCACCGGTTTCATTGAGCTTCGATTGAGGCGCCTCAAATATTCCCTGGTAACCCATGGCGTTCATCAACTGCATCTTATCTGAAAATTCCTCCATGGTTTTTGGCTCACCGTACCGCTTAACCATTTCCTTGTAATAAAGATCATATCGGCCATTGCCGGTAGCTGCATCGTGATATCCCCAGGTATCATTGAATGGGAACGGAGCCTTTTTATCCCACACCAGGTTTGGAATAATTTTGGGTAACGTAGTATAGGGAGGTTGCGAAGGTATTCCGGTTTCATCTTTAAATACCCAGTCTGTTGCTTTCTCCGTCAGGTCGTAATAAACTTTCGGATCCTGCCAGGTGTACGGTCCGCCACTGTATACTCCGGAGGGTTGTTCATCCGGCCATGAGCCCGCCCATCCTTCCGGAAGTTTGGCGAAACCCGATGAGCTGGGAATAAACGGTCTTGTACCGTCAATTGCAATCACACTGTCGCGCATGGCATCATACAATTCCTTGCGGGCATGACCTTCGTTGCCGCCCGTCCACAACAACAAACTCGCATGATGCCTTATGCGATAGATGGTACTGGTCACATTCTTTACAAATACATTTCCTTCTAAAGGCCAGTCGGGTGAGCCTTTGAATTCACCTTGCGTATCACCGGTTACCCAGAAATCGCTCCAAACCAGTAAACCCAGATGGTCGCACAAATCAAAAAAGAGACCGGATGGTGTTACACCGCCCCCCCAAATCCGCACCAGGTTCATGTTTGCATTCTTCACCAGTTGTAACTCGCGGGCAATGCGAAGTGAATCATTCTGCAACATCATGTCGGGCACCCATGCTCCTCCAACGAGGTGGATGCGTTTACCGTTGACAAAGAAATCCCTTCGTATGGAGTTACTGGTATGCGCGGCAAAGGTTGTCACGGTACGGATACCCAGCAGAGTCGTTTTCGTATCGCTGATATTTCCTGCCTGTTCAAGTTGCATCGTAACACGATAAAGATTGGGCTTGCCGTAATTCATTGGCCACCACAAGGCCGGTTGTTGAATCTGTAATTCCCTGACCTGCTCCGGAGTTAACCGGATTTTTGTGATGCGATTGGCGCTTACTGTAACCGGATGGATAAAGGAAACTGTTCTTCCCTGGAAATTCTCCGGCTGAAGATTTACCCGTAATGATGCTTGTTGGGTTGATCCTGTAAGATTTTCAACTGCAACATTTAGGGTTAGATTGGCAATTGTAGTATCCGGTATATTCAGTTGAGTACTGATTGCAGGATACATCAACTTCAAGCCTCCGGTGGTTCGCAGATAAACCGGTTGCCAGATGCCCATGTTCCGATCGCGTACAGGAGGCATCCAATCCCAACCTACCGAACAAAGCATGGTAACGTTTTTACCGATATCGCCTGTTGGTCCCCCATTCGGATAAAAATCATCGAAGATCTTTAATTGTTCCTGCGATGGTAAACCCGGGTAATCCAGTGGATAAATCTTAACGGCTAAGCCATTCAATTGGCCGGGTTTAATAAACTTCGTTATTTCGAACTCATATTCAGCAAACATGCCCACCATCTGGGTTGAGTCGGCTACGAGGTTTCCGTTTAACCAGACTTCCGCCCTGTAATTAATCCCCTTGAATACGAGATGAAAATGTTTTCCGGATGAAGAAGCAACCTGGAATGTTGTCCGGAACCAATACGGTTTCTTCCAGGGATTGCCCTCGCCCGGCAAGTGACTGAATTGTTCGAGGTTGTATTGTTTATTGAACTCATCCGATGCATCCGGAATCAGCATGTTGTTCATACCTTCATACGGATTGGGATATATTTTATTTGCAACCAGTCCGCTCAAGACCGTTGAAGGAACTTTAACCGGTAACCAATAAACCGGTGATTGATACGCAGGATCCGATAACCGATCGCCATCTTCGGCTACTACGGCACTGGACTGCAATTGAAAATCACGAAGGGTTTGCTGGGTGACGGGTTGTGTAAAGGTGGGCAGAACGGAAAACACCATCATCAGCGTGATGAAAATTTTCATATTCAATGAAGAGTTTAAATGAACTCTCAAAAGTGTGTTCCATCACCTTAATTTGCGATGACTTAAATCAGCATGATCAACGCATTTTGTCATGCAGTGGCTGTCTGCTCCTTCTTCTCCAGTTGCTTCATGGAATTCATGATGAGCATTTTGCTTATGCCCGAAGGAATCGCAGATGATACACGATGCAGTACACGATTTATTCGTCCGGGGATAATGATTTCCTTCCTTTTCAAAGCCTGGTCTATCGCCAGTTTAGCTACTTGCCGTGGATGTACCATCATCTTCTGTGAAAACCAGTTCAGCTGGCGGTGCAGGATGTAGTTGTTGATGTTCGTGGTCATCGGACCTGGACACAGCACACTGACATGAATACCATGCCGGTTAACCTCCATGTTCAACGCCAGGGAATATTGCCGCACAAACCCTTTCGAGGCAGAATAACATGTCTTTCTCGGCAAGGTGTAAAATCCACCGAGGCTGCTCACATTAATGATATGCGATTTCTTCTGCTTTTTCAGTTCGGGCAGCAGGGCGCTGGTCAGCGACACATATGATATGCAGTTGACCTCAATCATCTTGCGCATGTAGTCGCTGCTGGTGTTTTCAAAAAATTCATTCTGACTCAGTCCGGCATTATTCACGAGCAAACCCACCTGCAATCCTTCGTCTATTATTTTCTTTACTACTTGTGCAGGTGCTTCCGGTGTGGTAAGGTCAATACCTAACGATTTGACCTGCACCGGATAGTTTTCCTGAAGAAATTGTTCCAGCTTTTCCGGATTCGCTGCAGGCAGATCCACCAACAAAAGATTATATCCTCGTTCAGCGCATTCCAGCGCGAAGGAAGTGCCTAATCCTCCACAGGCACCAGTGATAATGGCATATGTATTATTTCCCATGGCTATATCCGTTATGTCCGTTAGATCCGTTTAAAGATTGAATAGTTTTACGCAGGCCTTCAGCCAGCGGTGTTACGCGATACCCCAGCTCATTCACTGCCTTATCAACTGACAGCAAGCGATTGGAATACAATTTGCCAACCATCGAACTGGTAACGAAAGGCGCACGTCCAGAAAGGTTGGTGATCATTTCGGATGCGGAAGCTACGGCATTCATGACCCCGCGTGGCATACCGAATGCTTTTCGGTTAAGTTTCAGTTCTTCTTCGAGTATTTTGTAAAAACTGTTGTAGCTGTGATTCTCGCCTCCGAGAATATACCGCTCACCGGGTTTTCCCTTTTCCATTGCCAGGATATGTCCTTCTACCACATCATCAATAAACGCATAGTTGGCTTCATAGGAACCATCACCAGGCACAAAGTAAAAGCCGCGCTTCAGGTAACCTTTCACCAGGTTGTTTACCGGGTTGTTGCCCACCATACTCGGACCATATACTCGGGGCGGGTTAACCACAACAGTTTCAAATCCCGGCCGGGAGGCTTTCAACACCAGTTGCTCGGCAACGAATTTGGAAGCGGAATAGTCATCATCATAGGGCTCCAGCAAGGGATCGTTTTCGCGAATTGGAGTCTTGATGGAATAACTGATGACTGAAGCGGTTGATGTAAAGACCGATCGTGTAACACCGGCTTGTTGGGCTGCTCGCAGCAATCGCTCGGTAGCTTCAACGTTAGAAGCAAAGAAAGCATTCTTATCCGGATGCCACATGCGCGCAAGTCCGGCCATATGGTATACCTTCATACATCCTTGCACCAGTTGTACAATTGATTCCTCATTATCCAATGAACCCTTCACCCATCGAAGGGAAGGGTGCTCGATAGCAGGATGCTCTGTTCGATACAGGGCCACAACCGTATCCCCTTTTTCGAGCAGGCGCTGTACAAGACGGGAACCGATATAGCCGGTTCCTCCGGTAACAAAAACGTTCATAGTAAAACAGGTTTAGTTCGTTGTGTAATCAAAGCTGATAATTCAAAGCCCAGTGCCAGCACCAGGTGGATGATTAATGCAAACCAGATATGCCCGGTATAATAAGTCATGCCCACCAACAGTAATCCGAACGGCACCGATAACAAGACCTGCTGAATGTTCTTGACAATATGAACACCCGCGTAGAGGGCAACATTAAAAATAACTACACCGGCCAATGGCGCTTCTTTAAACGTCAGCGAAAGCAATACACCCCGGAAATAGAATTCATATAACACCAGGTAAACAATCCAGACAATGGAAAAGGATATGAGGCGAACATTTGTCGGTTCAGAATATTTTACCTGTGGCCTGTTCGCTGATGTCTTACCGGCCAGTCTGTAAATAGCGAAAACCAACACGGCACTTCCGGTCAGCACAGCAATTCCATCGCGCAGGTTCATCGGAAACTGTTCCGTAATTAGCGACACCGTTTCATCCGAATGGCGCGTTCCCAACCAGGTAAAAAACAAGATAAAAACGAGGATTCCGGCTATCCTCTGATAATGCTCCTTGAGCCACACGTCCATGGGTTGGTGCTTCAGGTAATATTGCAAAGTGAACCCTACGATGACCAGTAACACAGCAGGCCATATATAGATAATATCAGTGACAAGCCAGTTTAATGAAGCAAAAAAATTGGTCTCAAACAATCTCATAAAATAGAATAGCAGAAATATAACTCCAACACAATCATTTAAAACCAATATGGGATCGCTGTAACCAGAAAATACATGATAATCATCAGGGCTTTCTTAACGACAAGATGTTGAAAGTTCTCGTACCAAACAAAAACTTTTGCAGTCGATTACAACGCAAGAATCGGATGCTCAGGTTGATACAAAATGGTCCCAGTTTCTAAATACCATTTACATGGATCAGGAAAAATTCAGCTGAGGTCGACATCCCCTTCTGCAAACCACAATAATTCTCAATTGGTATGACGGATATCATTGAACCGGATACCGATTTATGATACCTTTTTGACCTACGAAAAAGTCCATCCATTCGGTTACACCTTATCCTGTGGAATCATGCCATCACCACAAGAAATATAACTTTATCCCTGCAACTATGAAAACAGCACACTTCCTCTTTCTTGCACAAACACTTTTTTTAGCCTTTCTAGCATGTGCACCACGTGAACAGACTTTGCCAGAAGAATCGTCCACTTCATACCAGCCAGGCAACAAGAAAGTCATTCCCTATATCACTGCAGATTC
>JALOMY010000375.1 GCA_025455225.1 Cyclobacteriaceae bacterium
GCCTTGCTTGCTGTTGCAGCCCATTGCCGACAATCAAGTTGTGATGGATTAAACACATTCGGGTCTTCATCACCATGTCCCCACTCAACATTAGTAAATGTATTCGGTCCAAAATGGATAAACATATAATATTCAAGATTGTGCCAGGCCAACTGGCTGGTTGAAGGTGGTGCTCCAAATGGCGTTAACGGCTGTGAAGCACAACCCGTAAATAAAACCATGATTATAACACCATAAAGTTTCTTCATACCAATGCATTTATCCCGTTTCTAAACTTAAAAGAAAATTATACATTTAACGAAGTTAATTCGCTCATTCATGCCTTTTCAGATTAAAGAGAATGCACAGAACTACGATGTGTGCATTGTGGGTTCAGGTGCCGGAGGTGGTATGGCCGCCTACATTCTTACCCAAGCCGGATTAAAAGTACTTGTTCTTGAAGCGGGGCCCTGGTACGATCCGGCAAAAAATGTAATGCAGCTTAAATGGCCCTGGGAATCACCACGCAGGGGAGCAAGCACGTCATTCAGACCCTTTGGCGATTTTGATGCCGCTTATGGAGGATGGGAACTGGAAGGCGAACCTTACACCAATGTACCCGGTACCCAGTTTGACTGGTTCCGTTCGCGCATGTTAGGTGGAAGAACCAATCATTGGGGAAGAATCTCATTACGTTTCGGCCCCAAAGACTTTAAAGGTAAAAGTCACGATGGTCTAGGTGAAGACTGGCCGATTGGTTATGAGGATGTTGCTCCCTATTATGATAAAGTGGACGAACTGATAGGAGTGTTTGGAAGTAAAGAAGGAATCTACAACGAACCGGATGGAAAATTTCTTCCTCCACCCAAGCCCAGATTGCATGAATTGTTTATCAAGAAATCGGCAACCACGATGGGCGTACCGGTAATACCATCACGTCTATCCATACTAACTAAAAAAATCAATGACGACCGGGGTGCTTGTTTTTATTGCTCTCAGTGTAACCGTGGATGTACGGTTTACGGAGATTTTTCATCATCGTCATGCCTGATCAAACCGGCTACTAAAACCAATAACCTTGAGGTGATTGTAAATGCCATGGTGCGTGAGGTTCTTACGGATGAAAACGGCAAAGCAACCGGTGTCTCCTACATTGCTAAAGATGATTTGAAAGAATATCAGGTAAAAGCAAAGGTTGTTGTTCTTGCAGCCAGCGCCTGTGAATCAGCCAGACTGCTTCTGAATTCAAAATCAAAAGCACATCCCAATGGATTAGCTAACGCAAGCAATCTGGTGGGAAAGTATCTTCATGATTCAACGGGTTCAGCTTTAGGAGGTGTTCTTCCCCAATTGTTCGGACGTAAACGATACAATGAAGATGGAGTGGGCGGCATGCATGTCTATACACCCTGGTGGCTGGATAATAAGAAACTGGATTTCCCGCGTGGGTATCACATCGAATATTGGGGAGGTATGGGTATGCCCGGTTATGGTTTCGGATTCGGCATTCAGGGATTAAACGGTCGATATCCAGATCGCAATGGAAATAAAAAAACCGGTGGTGGTTACGGAGCATCATTGAAGGATGATTACCGGTATTTCTGGGGAGCATCTGTAGGTATGGCCGGCCGGGGCGAAGCTGTGGCACGCGAAACGAATTATTGTTTATTGTGAAATCGATCCGAATGGAGTTGTAGATCAATATGGAATTCCTGTGTTGCGGTTTCATTATAAGTGGAGCGACTATGAAATCAAACAGGCCAAACACATGCAGGAAACCTTCCAGGAAATAATGCATAAAATGGGTGCCGTAATAACCTGGGGGGTTGCCGGTGCTGACACCAACTATGGTCTGGAAACCCCCGGACGCATCATTCACGAAGTAGGAACCACCCGAATGGGTAATGATCCCAAAAAATCGGTAGTGAACAAATACAACCAGGCGCACGATTGCAAGAATCTGTTTGTAGTTGATGGAGGACCGTTTGTATCGCAGGCGGATAAGAATCCAACCTGGACCATTCTTGCACTTTCATGGCGGGCTTCTGACAAGATATTATCCAGATTAAGCGATATCAGACTATGAAACGCAGAGAATCAATTAAGGCGCTTGCACTCACCGCTATTTCTTCCGGTGTATTACTACAAAGTTGTGAGCAACCAAAACCCGTCACAGAAAATGTACCTTCCCTTTTATCGGGTATCGACCGTCATCCCTTTGAAAAATTTAGAGATGAAAAACTTCTGAAAGAAAGATTCTTTGATGACCATGAAATGAACACTATCAAAGTATTAATTGATATAATCCTACCTAAAGACGAAGTAAGCGGAAGTGCTACTGAAGCAGGTGTTCACGATTTCATTGAATTCATTGTTAAAGATATTCCTCGTCATCAGTTACCCTTACGGGGAGGATTGAAATGGCTGGATAATCAAAGCCTGAAACAATTCAATCAGAATTTTATTGATTGTTCTTCCACGAATCAATTAGCACTTATTGATCAGATTGCATACCCTGAACTGGCAAAACCGGAAATGAAACAAGGGGTAACCTTTTTTAACTTACTCCGCGATCTGACGGCAACAGGTTTTTTTACCAGCCAGATGGGCCTTAAAGACTTAGGCTATGTAGGCA
>JALOMY010000217.1 GCA_025455225.1 Cyclobacteriaceae bacterium
GTGGCGTTCTTTCGAACGCCACCTTACAAACACCTAACCCTAATTTATTTGTTTGTTAACCTAATTCTTTTTCGAGTTCAGTGATTCGTTGCTGAGCTTCCTGGTTTCCGTAAGAAAGAGACAGCTTGTAAAGTTCAAGCGCTTCACGCTGGGTTTCTTTCTTCTTCTTGGGAGCAAACTTGGTGCGCTCGGCAGCTTCTTCCAATGCCTTGGCCTGTGCGAAGTAGAGTTCAGCCTTGCTGTCGGTGGACATCTTGTTAATTTCTTCTACTTTAGCTTCAAGCGATGAAATGTTTTCTTCCTTCACTTGAATAATACCTTGTTGTTCGGTGATTTTTTCATCACGCTGGCTTACTGTCTGTACCAGCATTTCGTTTTCACCACGCATGCGGTCAACTTCGGTTTGAAGGGCAGCCAGTTGAAGTTTGCTTGATTCCAGGTCAGCCTTCAGACGCTTAATGGTACCGGCATAATTACGGTTGCTTTTCTGAAGTGAATTTTCAAGTTCCGTAATCTTGTTTTGAGTTTCTACTACGTAGTTGTTGAGTTCAGTCAACCGGTTTTTGTAATCCGAATAGGTAGTTCCTTCCACTACATTGGTTCTCAATACCTTGCGGCTGGCATCAATGGTATCAAGCAGAACACCGATTTCCTGTAAAGCAAGAGCCGTTTCATGGCTGGCTTCCAATTCTATCTGTAATGAATCTACTTTAGAAATCAACATTTGTTTTTCTTTGGTATCGCAGCTCCAGATTAAACCTGCAACCAAAGCAAGAAGAATAACTTTTGAGGGTTTCATAACTCTGCTGTTTAGTTTTTTATACATGATGGCAAAGGTAACCAGGCATTTCGGGGGATAAGTTGGATTTTCAGTTCAGTTGCAATACCATCAGTTAAGTTGAGTAAAGTTTCTTCTAACGGATTGCTAGAATTGCTAAGTTTAGGAGTTTGTTTGCCAGTTAACCTTAAGCAAAACCTTGATTATTATACATTCCAAATCTGAATACCTTGTTATGAAAACCCGATTAACGCTCTTATTCATTATAACCATTACTTTAACAGGCTTAGCTCAACCCGTTAAAGTTGACTCGGTTTATATCAGTACTCACTACGATAAGGCTGAGTATTTCATCACCATGCGAGATGGAATTAAGCTTTTTACGGTGGTGTATACGCCTAAAGATCAAAGTAAAAAATACCCGATTCTATTGAACCGTACGTGTTACAATGCCTCCACCTATTCGCATTTCAGCACCTTTGGCCACCCTTCTGATTACCTCGTACGAGATAAGTACATCCTGGCCTTTCAGGATGTTCGCGGAAGGTATATGAGCGAAGGAACATTCGATAACATGAGGCCTAATATCCCGGGCAATGACCGCAAGAACAAGACGGCAATTGATGAAAGTTCCGATACCTGGGATACGATTGATTGGATGGTAAAAAATATTAAAAACAATAATGGAAGGGTAGGGATGTATGGCATTTCCTATCCGGGATTCTATACAGCAGCGGCCATCCCTGATGCGCATCCTGCCTTAAAAGCATCATCGCCCCAGGCACCGATTTCCGATTTCTTTTTCGATGATTTTCACCACATGGGTGCGTTTTTACAAAGCTATGTAGGTGCATTTCCGGTATTTGGAGTTCAGAAGAAAGAACAAACCCGCGAAGACTGGTTTATGGAACAAATCATGCGTATGTACGGTAAGACCGTTGCCGATGGCTATGATTTTCATTTAAGTCAGGGGCCTCTGAAAAACATCACGGAGAAGTATTATTATGATAATTTCTTCTGGGAACAAATTGTTGAACACCCTAATTATGATGACTTCTGGCAAAAGCGAAGCATACTTCCGCATTTAAAAGATGTTAAACATGCAGTAATGACAGTCGGTGGATGGTTCGATGCTGAAGATTTATATGGCCCGTTAAATATTTACAAGACTATTGAAGGCAACAGCTCTTCAGCCCGTAATACAATTGTAATGGGCCCATGGGGTCATGGTGATTGGGCACGGGAACAAGGTAAATCAACTCATAACCATATCTATTTTGGTGATAGTATCGCAACCTTCTATCAGCGTGAAATTGAGCGTAAGTTCTTTGCGTATTATCTTAAGGATGAGGGAACACCCAATCTTCCGGAAGCCTATATGTTCGACACCGGAGCAAAAAAATGGCAAATGTTTAACGAATGGCCTCCACGTAATGTAGCACCCATACAACTTTACTTCGGAGAGAATGGAAAGTTATCCGTAAATCAGCCTACTTCAAAGGAAGCGGTTTTTGAATACATCAGCGATCCCGCTAAACCGGTTCCCTATACTTCACAGACCGAAGGTCTGACATTTACACCAAGAAATTACATGAGCGATGATCAGCGTGAAGCTTCCCGCAGACCGGATGTGTTGACATTTGAGACTGATCCACTGGAAAGCGATGTTGTATTGGCCGGTGAAATACTGGCACGCTTAAAAGTATCCATGACGGGTACAGATGCCGATTTTGTTGTGAAGTTGATTGATGTGTATCCTCAGGATCATCCAAAATACGAGCATAACCCGAAAAATATTGTTATGGGCGGGTATCAGCAACTGGTAAGAGCAGAAGTATTCAGGGGACGTTTCAGAAATAGTTTTGCGAAACCAGAGCCCTTTAAACCCAATGAAATTTCAGATGTTGAATTTCCTCTACAGGATATCCTGCATACATTCAAGAAAGGTCATCGTATCATGATTCAGATCCACAGCACCTGGTTTCCCTACATCGATCGTAATCCCCAGAAATACGTTGATAATATTTATAAAGCGAATGAGGAAGATTTTATCAAGTCATCCATTCGGGTATACGGTTCTTCAGTGGTGGAAATTGGCGGTAACCAGAAATTAAATACCAAACTGGATTTTAAGAAATAGACCGGATTATTCTAGATTCTGTTTCTTAGCGTTTGAAAATAAAATAAACAGCTAGTATCAGGAAAATGAATCCGATCAGGTGGTTAACCCTGAACGTTTCTGTTTTAAAGAATACAAGTGAAAAGATCACAAAAACAACCAGTGTAATTACTTCCTGGATAACCTTTAATTGAACGAGAGAGAAAGGTCCGCCATACGATCGAAATCCAATTCGGTTGGCTGGAACCTGAAGCATGTATTCAAAAAGGGCAATACCCCAGCTGATTAGTATAATCGTATACAAGGGCAGACTTTGACTCCATTTCATCTCTTTGAACTTCAGGTGGCCATACCATGCGAAGGTCATGAAGGTATTTGAAAGTACGAGCAATAAGATTGTGAAAAAGGCTTTCATTTGATGAATAGAAAGGTCATCAGTTCTAAGACGATTGACTTAAAACACAGGACATAAGACAAAAGAAAGATTAATTCCTGAATCTTATGACCTGGTACTTCAATCTATTTTACCAGTTTTTTATACCGTATCCGGTGTGGTTGGTCATCACCCAAACGCTTTTTCTTATTCTCTTCGTACTCACTGAAACTTCCTTCAAACCAATACACCTGCGAATCACCTTCAAAGGCTAATATGTGCGTACATACCCGATCCAGGAACCAGCGATCGTGGGAAATGATTACCGCACAACCGGCAAAGTTTTCAAGCGCTTCTTCCAGGGCACGTAATGTGTTTACATCAAGATCGTTGGTAGGTTCATCCAGTAAAAGCAAATTGCCGCCTTGCTTGAGTGCAATAGCCAGGTGAACGCGGTTACGCATGCCACCGGATAATTCTTTGATTTTCTTTTGCTGATCGTTACCTCCAAAATTGAATTTACCTACATAAGCCCTGGAGTTGATTTGTTTTCCACCCAATTCGATCAACTCATTGCCTCCTGAAATAGCTTGCCATACGCTGTCTTCCGGATTGAGGTCATCGTGTTCCTGATCCACATAGGCAATTTGTACTGTGTCACCCACTTCAAAGGTACCGGCATCTGGCTTTTCTTTGCCGATTATCATTTTGAAAAGCGTGGTTTTACCTGCTCCATTGGGACCGATAATTCCGACAATTCCGGCTGGAGGCAAGGAGAAAGTTAAATTTTCATACAGCAGTTTATCACCGTATGCTTTCGAAACACCCGTTGCTTCAATCACCTTATTACCCAAGCGTGGTCCGGGTGGAATGTAAAGTTCAAGTTTCTCTTCGCGCTCTTTAGCTTCCTGCGACAAGAGTTTTTCATAGGCACTTAGTCGCGCTTTGGCTTTAGCCTGCCGTCCTTTTGGATTCATGCGAACCCACTCCAGTTCCCGTTCCAGGGTTTTCTGACGCTTCGATTCTGATTTTTCTTCTTGTGCTAACCGTTTTTGTTTTTGTTCCAGCCAGGAAGAGTAATTGCCCTTCCATGGAATTCCTTCACCACGATCCAGTTCTAAAATCCAACCGGCAACATTATCCAGAAAATAACGATCGTGGGTTACGGCAATAATAGTTCCTTTATATTGACGCAAATGTTCTTCCAGCCAAAGAACGGATTCTGCATCGAGGTGGTTGGTGGGTTCATCCAGCAAGAGTACATCCGGTTCTTTTAACAAAAGCCGGCATAATGCAACACGCCTTTTTTCTCCTCCTGACAGATATTCAATTTTTGCATCGGGTGAAGGACAACGTAATGCATCCATCGCTCGTTCCAACTTGTGATCAAGTTCCCAGGCTCCGACTGCATCCAGTTTCTCCTGCACTTCGCCTTGCCTTTGAATTAATTTATCCATGGCATCGGCATCTTCCATGATGGCCGGATCGGCAAACTTTTCGTTTATAGTTTCAAATTCTTTTAACAGGGCTACAGTTTCGTGCACACCTTCTTCTACAATTTCACGCACCGTCTTGGTTTTGTCCAAAACCGGCTCCTGCTCCAGTAGCCCAACCGTATAACCCAGATCCGAGACCACTTCACCCTGGTATTCTTTATCAATACCGGCTATAATTCGAAGCAAGGACGATTTACCTGAACCGTTCAATCCAAGTACACCAATCTTGGCACCGTAGAAGAACGACAGATAAATGTCTTTGAGTACTTGTTTGTTGGGTGGGTAGATCTTACTCACACCCGACATTGAGAAAATAATTTTTTCGTCAGCCATGGTTGCAATTTGAGGCGCAAATATGGGGTTTTTCGTCCATAGTGCATAGCCAGGCATACCTGGCCCTTTGGTTACTTTTCCTGATTTTTGTTGATGCAGGCATGGGTATTGACTATGGAGTAATTAATTCTATTTTTGCGGAAAATTAAAAGAGACCTTATGTATTG
>JALOMY010000218.1 GCA_025455225.1 Cyclobacteriaceae bacterium
CCGGATTTCGCATCGGAGCCCAGTGCTGTTATAATCAGGTATTGGGTTGCTCCTTGATTTTTAGTGAGCCTGGCCAATTCAAGAGGATATTCATAATCAACTTTACGAAAGGCCTCCTGGCTTCCGGCTTGCTTAATGGTGGTACCTAAGCAACAAAACACATCGTCTGTTTTCAGTTCATCGTGATGTTGCGTTAACGAGTTCAGGTCGGTAACAAGGTTCTGCAATTTGGGATGCTGAATATCCAACGGCTTGCGACTGATGGCTTTAACCTCATTATAATACGGATCATCAAGCAATAATTGAAGCAGTTGTTTTCCGATCAAACCGGTGGAACCGGCAAGCAAAGCCGTTTTCATCTTAAAAGCTGAAGGTTGGATTTTTCCCACGCAAGGAACTTGTCGATTTCCGATTGTACGGAGGTATAGACCCAGACGAGAATAGAGAAATCATCAGTAAGGCCAATTACAGGGGCAATATCCGGAAGTAAATCAAATGGGTTTACAAAATAAATTATAGCACCCAAAATGGTGGCCATGGTCTTCCATGGTATAGCCTTATAATGACCTTGTGTATAGGATTTCACCAAACGTGCCATCACGCCTACCTTTTCCCGCGCAGCTTGGAAGCTCAGGTCTTGCCGGTTAACTTTACTGATCTTCATGGTGAGCTGAGAAAGCAGCGCAACAATTCGTCCATGCCGGCCCAACAAACCCGAGGCTTTATTCAATGCCGCCTGAAAGAATATGTTATTCATAGGATTCAAAATGTCTGTTGTATTTCTTTTCTTACTTCCAGCAGTGCATGTGCAATCGGATCGGGCTTGTTGATAACGCGTTCAAAAATCTTTTTCGAAAGATCAAGGCTGTTAGCTTCCGGGCCCATTTCTGAAGCGGCATCGTTAATAGTTACCACCAAATCCTCTTTTGCATTCCGGATCAATTCCCAGCAATGTTCACTCATAAATATCTGCTGCGATACGTTATGATTGTATTCACTTCGTATTTCACTTAGCAATAGCTGGTGAAACTCACGTGCCGGTACAGCACCCGGATTCAGGCGTACTAACAAATTCTGGGGGCTGATTCGTTCCAGGAAAAGGCACATTCGTTCATAAGCCTGTATCCTCAGCGGTAAAACCGTCTCAATGCTTCGTCCCCGAATTTCCAGTTTTTTCAATTCAATTTCCTTGGCCAGGAAAGACCGGACCAACAAATAAGAGGCATATAATACAAGCGAAGCCGGAATCAATATCTTTCCAAAATCAATTAGCGCATCCATAAATCATTTTTCACTGATTGGTGTTAGAAAATTAGTCATTTCAAATGCAATATAGGTGACTTTACTTCTTTATCATTCGTATGAATAAGTGCCATCAAGTTAATTTATAATTTTGCCCCATGTTTGAGCTCCAACCGGTTACACTAACGAAAAAAGCGGCTGAAGAAGTACGCAAGATTATCCAAACTAAAAATATTCCTGCCGAATATGGTTTGCGGGTAGGCGTACGGGGAGGAGGTTGTGCCGGTGTTTCCCTGCTTATTGGTTTCGATAAGAAAAAAGAAACGGATCAAATTTATACCCTTGAGGGAATTACGATTTTGGTAGACAAACGCCATACCCTCTATGTAATCGGTAAAGAGGTTGACTTTTATGAAGGTGCTGAGGGGCGCGGTTTCATGTTTACCGATTCAAATGGGATAACAGCCTCTGATACCTCTAAAAATCAGCAAGAATCAGGTTCCTGAAGCTTCTTAACTTCTTCATTTTTACAGCATAATCAATCACGTAACTTTATGCTGTTGACTGCGCACGAAAACCATATCAATTACTACCGGATCGCCCAGGCGATCGAGTATCTCGAAAAGAATGTTCACAAACAACCGGAACTTGAAGCGGTAGCCGAACATGTTCATCTTTCTCCTTTCCATTTCCAACGGATCTTTACCGAATGGGCCGGTATCAGCCCGAAGCGATTTCTTCAATTTCTGACAACCGATTTCCTAAAGAAGAAACTTCAGGAAAGCAAAAATCTTGAAACCCTGGCCGAAGAAGCGGGTTTATCAGGTCAATCTCGGGTTTATGATTTATTTACAACGCTCGAAGCCGTAACTCCCCACGAATACAAATTACATGGTTCAGGCATCCGGATTGAATATGGATTTCATACTACGCCCTTCGGTGATTGCCTGATTGGTGTCACGGATCGGGGCATATGCTGGCTTTCGTTTCTCAGCCTGGATGAAGACGGGCGAATAGAATTGGAGCGCATGAAGGAACATTGGCACAATTCAGTATTTCACCAAAACCAAAGTTTAACTTCCGGATTCATTCAGTCGATTTTCTATAAAACTGGTAGAAAGACGAGTAACAAGCTACACGTATTCGTGAAAGGCACCAATTTCCAGGTAAAAGTGTGGGAAGCCTTGTTGCGCATACCAATGGGTGATGTAACCACCTATCAGAGCATTGCTGAAACAATTGCACAACCGAAAGCCATGCAAGCCGTTGGCTCCGCTGTCGGATCTAATCATATTGCTTACCTGATTCCCTGTCACCGGGTAATTCGCAAAGACGGCATATTGGGTGAATACCGCTGGGATGCGTTGCGAAAGAAAAGCATTATCGGGTGGGAGATGGCTGCTGCGCAGTCTTCTTCTCTATAGCAATCAACGGGAAATCTTATATTGAAGTACTAAAACTTCAATATTGGATACACTTACCCGCCTCAAGCATATCTTCCTTCCGGGAATAATTCTTCAATCGGTTCTTATTGGTGGTGGTTATGCTACCGGCCGTGAAATTGTTGAATATGGTGGAAAGTTTGGTGCGAGTGGATGGATCAGCGGGCTCGCCATCTTTGCCGGATTTTCAATCATGTCCATTCTCACCATGGAAGCATGCCGTCAATGGAAAGTGTACGACTATAAGTCGTTACTCAAAAAACTAATTGGCCGCTTTTGGTTCGTGTATGAAATCGTTTACCTCTTGCTGGTGATTCTAACCATAGCTGTGATGTCTGCAGCAGCTGGCGAAATTCTTCATAGCACCCTGGGCTTCAACAAATGGATTGGTGTAATAATCATTACAACAGTGGTTGGTTTTCTTAATTATAAGGGAGATGAAATAATAGCCCGTTTCGAGACCATCGGAACCCTGGCGCTTTTTGCTGCGTACCTCACATTCTCCATTACCATCTTTCTTACCCGCGGGGATGAGATTGTTACCACATTTGAACGTTGGGATTCAAGCATTGTTTCTGAAACACCTTCCCTACTGATTCTGATAAGCACGGGTGTGCTCTATGTCGGCTATAATCTCGGGGTTTATCCCGCTTCCTTCTTTACCTACCGGACAATTGAAACTCAAAAACAGAGCATAATAGCCGGCTTGATTGCAGGAATCATTATGACTATACCCTGGTTTCTAACTTATTTTTCTTTAATGGGCTTTTACCCGGATACTGCTATAATTAATTCAACCGTACCCTGGTTGAGCATGATGCAGCATTTGAATCCGGTTTATATGGCAGTTTTTAGTGTTGTTGTTGGATGGACTCTTATTGAAACGGCAACTGGGGTTATCCACGGATTTATTGGAAGAATTGAAGAAGAAAGACGTAAGCATAACAAACCCTTTAAAAAAATCACGAAAGCTTGGATTTCCTTGTCGGCACTGGTTGCTGCCATGATATTATCGCAGGTTGGTATGATCGATCTGGTTGCAAAAGGTTACACGATGATGGCGTATGCCATGATCGCAGTATTCGCATTGCCTCTTCTTTGGTTTGCTCCGAAACTCTTTTTTACAAAAAACACGTGAACCTGGTTTTTGAATTTTCCGTACAAAAGCTATGATCGAACCATGCACACCAGGTGATTATCCGGAATTGATTGAGGTATGGGAACGCTCCGTGCGTGAAACCCATCATTTTTTAACCGAAGACTACATTCAATACCTTCGTCCTCTCATCCTCCAAAATTATTTTGATGCCGTAAGGTTATTTTGTATTCGTAGTGCTTCAGGAAAAATTTCTGCATTTCTTGGCTTATCCGATGATAAAGTTGAAATGTTGTTTGTTGATCCGGTGGCTCGCGGAAAAGGCATAGGCAAGCAACTCATGCAGTATGCTATCGAAGAACATAAAATCAGTAAGGTGGATGTCAATGAACAAAATGAACAGGCTGTTGGATTTTATAGAAAGTTGGGCTTCCATGTAGTTCACAGACAAGCAGTAGATAGCCTTGGCAAGCCATACCCTATTCTTGAAATGGAATTAAAACCGGTTGGATAACTACACCCACTTGACTACACTTCCTAAGTAATTTCCAGTAGTGTAGCTGTTGGAAATTCATTCGCTTCAGCACATTTCCTTTTTGACATAAATCAGTTAAAGTCAAGTCAAAATGACTGTTAACTGCTTTTAATGCTAAAAATTTAATGACAAAACTTCCTAAAAGATTGCTGTTCCTTCAATGGATTAGGTTTTGCAAAAAGGATCCACGGAGAGAATAAGAATTATGAACTTTGAAAAATTCACCATCAAATCGCAGGAAGCCCTTCAGAAATCGGCTGAGATTGCCATGGGTTTACAGCAACAGGCCATAGAACCCGGCCATGTGCTCAAAGCTATATTGGAGACCGATGAAAATGTGGCCTCCTACCTGGTTAAAAAACTGGCGATTAATAAAAATCTGCTGGATACGAAACTGGAAGAATTATTGAATTCATATCCAAAAGTCTCCGGTCAGCAACCTTATTTGTCTACTGCAACCAATTCGGTTTTACAGCAGGCAGAAAAGGAATTGCGCGAATTCAAGGATCAATACATTGCCGTAGAGCATTTGTTACTGGGAATTCTAACGGGTAAGGAAAAGACGGCTGCGCTGATGCGCGATGCAGGTTTTGAACGCTCTGCACTTGTTAAGGCTATTAAAGAACTGCGGGGAGGCTCTACCGTTACAGATCAGAATGCAGAAGCGAAATACAAATCATTGGAGCGTTATTCAAAAAATCTTAATGAACTGGCTAAGCAAGGAAAAATTGACCCTGTGATTGGCCGCGATGAAGAAATACGAAGGGTATTGCAAATCCTTTCGCGCAGAACCAAGAATAACCCAATACTTTTAGGCGAACCCGGTGTGGGTAAAACGGCCATCGTTGAAGGAATGGCCCAACGAATTGTCAATGGAGATGTACCCGAAAATCTTAAAACTAAAATTATTGTATCGCTCGACATGGGCTTGCTTGTAGCAGGTGCCAA
>JALOMY010000219.1 GCA_025455225.1 Cyclobacteriaceae bacterium
GCTAGTTCAGTAGCCGTTTTCTTAATGGCTTCAATATCACTGTCGTCCAGTTTACCTGATCGCAGATTATCCAGTACATTCCGGTTGGTAGCACGCATCAATTCAAGGAATTCCTTTTCAAACTCACGTACCTTGGTAACAGCCACTTTATCGATGAATCCGCGGGTAGATGCTGTAATAATTGCCACCTGCTCTTCCACCGGAATGGGTGAATATTGATCTTGCTTCAATACCTCTGTATTTCTGCGGCCACGCTCAATAGTAAGCTTCGTGGCAGCGTCCAGGTCAGACCCAAATTTGGCAAAGGCTTCCAATTCACGGAACTGTGCCTGGTCAAGTTTAAGGGTACCGGCCACTTTTTTCATGGATTTGATCTGCGCTGCACCTCCTACCCGTGATACTGAAATACCAACGTTAATAGCCGGACGAATACCTGCGTTAAACAGGTTCGTCTCCAGGAAGATTTGTCCATCGGTAATGGAAATCACGTTAGTGGGAATGTACGCAGATACATCACCTGCCTGGGTTTCAATAATGGGAAGTGCGGTTAACGATCCGCCACCCTTTACGAGGTGCTTGATGGAAGCCGGAAGGTCGTTCATGTTTCTGGCAATCACATCGTTGTTAATAATTTTAGCTGCGCGTTCCAGCAAACGTGAGTGAAGATAGAATACATCACCCGGGTAAGCTTCCCGGCCGGGGGGTCTTCTTAACAAAAGTGAAACTTCACGGTACGAAACTGCCTGTTTTGACAAGTCATCGTATATAACCAGGGCAGGGCGTCCGGTATCCCGGAAATATTCTCCAATGGCCGCCCCGGTAAACGGAGCAAAGAATTGCATAGGAGCCGGATCGGAAGCAGTAGCCGAAACGATTACAGTATAAGGCATGGCACCTGCTTTTTCCAGCGAACCTGCTTTTTCCAGCGAAGCGGCTACGTTGGCCACGGTAGAACCCTTCTGCCCGATGGCAACATAAATACAATATACCGGTTGACCCTTTTCGTAAAACTCCTTCTGGTTAATGATGGTGTCAATCGCCACCGCAGTCTTACCCGTTTGACGGTCACCGATGATCAATTCACGCTGACCACGGCCTATCGGAATCATGGAGTCAATGGCCTTAATACCAGTCTGAAGCGGTTCATTTACCGGCTGACGATAAATTACACCAGGTGCTTTCCGCTCAAGAGGCATTTCGTATAACTCGCCACTCAAAGGTCCTTTGCCATCTACGGGTTTTCCCAAGGTATCCACTACCCTGCCTACCATTCCGTCACCAACGTGTACAGATGCAATTTTGCCTGTACGTTTAACAGTGTCCCCTTCATGAACCGATTTGGAATCACCAAACAACACCGCACCTACGTTGTCTTCTTCCAGGTTCAGAACCATGGCCTTAAGACCGTTTTCAAATTCAAGTAGTTCACCGGCCTGGGCCTGGGTAAGTCCGTAAATACGGGCCACACCATCTCCAACGGAAAGAACGGTTCCAACTTCTTCTAACTCTGTATCAGTTCGCGATTGTGATAATTGCTCGCGTAAAATTGCGGATACTTCTTCAGGTCTGATTTCTGCCATAATATCGTTTCGTTAATGCGTATTGTTTTGTTATATCAGAATCCCTTTGCGTACGGGTTCTGACTGAATTTTATTCTAAGGTCTTTTAGTTTGTTCTTCAGGGAGGCATCAACCTGTCGATCGCCAACGGTTAACAGAAATCCTCCAATCATTTCTGGATCAATTTTTTCTTCCAGTTCAATCTTTTGTTTACTGCTGATGGTCTTAACGATGTTCTGAATTTGAACACGAAGTGTATCGTCTAATTGAACAGCCGTAGTTACAGTTGCCTTCTCAATTCCCTTACTGGTATTGTAGGCATTGTGGAATTCCCTCGCAATTGACTGGAGCAATGGCTCACGATTTTTTCGCGTGATGATGTCAAAGAAAGCAAGCGTAAGCGGATTGGCTTTGTTATCGAATAATTTGTGAAGTATTTGAGCTTTCTTATCATGGCGGATTACAGGGCTCTTCAAAACCACCACGAATGCCTTATTCTCTTCACAAATTCTTGAAAAAAGCAGCATATCTTCATGAACGCTGTCCAGAACATTCTTATCCTCTGCTAAACTGAGCAAAGATTTTACGTATCTCGTTACCGCCCTTGATTCGGCCATACTATCAATTCAGCTTAAGATCTTTAATATACTGCTCAACTTGTTCCTTCTGGGCCTTGTCGGTAGACAGGTTTTTCTTCATTAATTTCTCAGCTACTTCCAGCGAGAACAAAGCCACCTGGGTGCGCACTTCTTTCAAAGCTGCTTGCTTTTCAATCTGAATGGCTGCACGGGCGTCTTCAATAATTTTATCAGCTGATTTACGGGCATCAATCTGTGCTTCATCCTTCAAACGATTAGAGGCTTCACGTGCCTCTTTCAGAATTTTATCACGCTCTTCGCGCGTTTCCTTTAGAAGTTTCTCGTTATCGGATTGAAGCTTGGCCATTTCTAAGCGAGCCTTCTCAGCGGTATCCAATGCATTCTGAATTGAAGTTTCGCGCTCCTTAAGTGAGTTTAATATCGGTTTCCAGGCATATCTGGACAATAACAAAACCAATAACAGGAAGATTAAGGATTGCCAGATAATCAGGCCCGTGCCCGGAGTAAGAAGTTCCATAGTCTATTTTTTCAATTGTTTCAACATAAGTAAAGAACTTGACCGGCCAAGTGCCGGTACAAGTTCTTTGAGCTTTTAGCCTTTGAAAGAGATCAGCAAGCAGATAACGAGGGCAAACAATGCCGCTACCTCGATAAGTGCTGCGATGATCAGCATGGCTCCCTGGATTTTTCCAGATGCCTCAGGCTGACGGGCCATACCTTCCATGGCAGAACCACCGATTCTTCCGATACCGATACCTGCGCCAATTGCAGCAAGACCAGCACCAATTCCAGCTCCCATGATGGCATAGCTGATGTCCAATAAAAGTGCAGTTAACATAGTTAGTTATATATTAAGTGAAACAAACCCTGATTTCGCTTAAAGCAGAACCAGGGAAATCTTTAATCTCTTTTAATGATGTTCATGCTCCGCTATGGCCATACCAATGTAAAGCGAAGTGAACAACGTAAACACGTAAGCCTGAATACCAGCCACCAGCAATTCAATTAAATTAATAAACAACACAATCAGACTTGATACAAGACCCACAGTAACACTTTGAAATATAAAGGCGAGACTGATCAGGCTTAACAACACTATATGACCAGCCGTAATTGCCACAAACAAACGGATCATGAGCGAAAACGGTTTGGTGAATACGCCCACGATTTCAACCGGTAAAATCACGATTCGTAAAGGCAGAGGAACACCAGGTGTCCAGAAGATATGTTTCCAATAATCTTTGTTTCCACTGACGTTCGTGATTATAAATGTAAATACAGCTAACGTCATGGTTACTGCAATATTCCCGGTTAGATTACCCGCACCGGGCAGCAACCCCAGAAGGTTACCAAACAAGATGAAAAAGAAAAGCGTGAGCAGATAGGGCAAATACTTTTCGTAATGATGACCAATATTGGGTTTCACAATTTCATCACGAACAAATACAACGATAGGCTCGAGAAATGCCTGCACACCTTTGGGCGCTTTGCCCGTGTTACGAGCCGCACTCTTAGCCGCTGCAAGGAACAAGCCTATAAGAAGAGCTGTGTTAATAAACAACATCGCTACATTCTTGGTGATGGAGATATCGAATACCGGCTGTCCATTCAGCGTGATGTGGCCATGATCCAGGGTATAGCCATTAAAGGACACCAGGTTATGGTGTTCATCGTAGAAGTTCTTTGAGGAGAATACCTCCAGCCCGCGTTCGGCTGAGTGAACAATTACCGGGAGATACAAGGTGCCAAAGTGACCATCCCAGAAATGCCAGATATGATCATCCAAAACGTGGTGCAGAATAACTTCACTGGGCTGAAAAGGTTCGCTTACAGAAGAAGCTTCTTCAGCCTTTGAGAAAGCCGGGCCAACGGTTACTAAAACGAGCGCAAGTATGCATGTTATTCGACTAATAATGGTGGAAAAAACGCTCATTTGGGCCAATTTTGGGGGTTTTAGAATCCGACCGCAAAGGTATCAATTAAACAATCAGAAAGAAATGTTTTGATTTTTTTTTGGCCCCCATCAACGGCTTACGTTTCGCCAAAGAAACGCGATCTCGACCATTGTAAACAAGACGTAAGTTGCCATAAAGAAAATAACGTTGGCGCCTGCCCCTGTCCTGTCCTTCCAGATCACTATTCCCAGGTAGGTGCCGTAAGCCAAAAACTTAACGGCAATGGTGAGAAGATATAGCTGCACGAAGAAATCCGGTCGCTCTTCCCTAATTCTAATGAGGTAGTAATAAAGAGCAGCCGTAGCGGTTGCCAGCAAAACAAGACTCTGGTAAAAATACGAGGGTTGGGCGAATACACCCCATCGTTGAATTCCAATGATCAGTACGGATAAGACCAATACGGTACCTAAAAAACGAACCAATGAAATCAGGATTTATCGATGGAACGGTAGATCTGGTAGAGCATACCTGCAAATGCAATCAGGCCAAAGGTTAGCAGAAATACCGGGAATTGTAAATTCAGGTATTGATCAAGCATATGACCGAGCCATCCAAATAACCCAATGGTAACCAGGAGCTGTAAAGCCAGGCTGCTGTATTTCAGATACGAATCAGTTGGACTTGACTTCTTCGGGTCTGAAGTTTTTTGAGGGTTCAAGCCCATTGCTTTCACCGATCTTGATTTCTTTTATGATTGCACCCATCTTACAACTTCCGTTGAAAACAGCACCCGGTTCGACTACCAGTTTCCCGGTAAAGATATCGCCATGAATTACAGCGGTTGCCTTCAATACAAGAAGTTCGGCTATTTCAATTTTACCCTTAACCTCTCCCTCAATATCGGCATTAAGTGCCGTTATATTACCGTTTACCTGCGATGAGTTTCCTAATACAATTTTTGATTTTGACTTAACATGACCGGTAACCTTGCCTTCAATCCGGATGTTACCGTACGTTTCAATATTTCCTTCCAGAAAGGTTCCTTTACCAATAGCATTGGTAGAGTTGGTTAACTCCTCGGCTACTCGTTTTTCTTCTTTTGAAGTGAACATGCTTTACTTGTTTAGAATGTTACAAATTCTTCGGGATTTAACGGATTTCCGTTATACCACAATTCGAAATGAAGATGCGGCCCATCTGTCATTTCACCACTGTTACCAACTATTGAAATAATTTCTCCTCCATTAACAAAAGTACCAACTTTTTTATAGAGTTGGGCATTGTGCTTGTAAACGGATATCAGGTTGCCCTTATGTTGAATCATGATAACATAGCCGGAATCTTGCGTCCACGAAGAAAATATCACCGTACCATCGGCAATGTTTTTCACAGGTTCATTAGTCTTGGCTACCAGGTCAACTCCAAAATGACCGTTCTGTGCATTAAAATGATCGGAGATAAATCCACTTAATGGTGAAAAGAAAAACGTTTCCTGGAGCTCTCTATATTTCATATTGGGCAACGTAATCAGCGCCAGGTCACTGTTTTCAAATTCCTTTCGGAAGGCTGAATCAGCCGGATTAAGTGCAAAGTTTACCGTACGGTTTATGGGTTGATTTTCTCCGCTTAATACTTTGGCAGGATCATTAAACTCAGCCGTATCGCCACGCAACACGCGCTGAATACTCATAATAAACTGGTCTTTGCGATCAACTTCCTGGTATAATGAATCAACCTTAAGATCCAGCTCAATTAACTGTTTATTCAACTGTACTTGCTCATACCTCGGGTCAAACCACCGGGCTAAGATGGTTTGGGCCAAAATAAGGCTGATTGAAAATATCCCCGCGAAAATGATCACCGAAAAAAGGATTACCTTGGAATAAGTAAATCCCATGCTGGTCTTTTCCGAAAAGTTCTCTTCATTCCGGATTATAAGCTGGTACCGGTTGGTAAGCCAGTTGGATAATGTCTTTTTGGGCTTCAAAATTCAATTTTAACCTACAAAAGTAGATATTATAACCATATATAATATG
>JALOMY010000220.1 GCA_025455225.1 Cyclobacteriaceae bacterium
AACCTGGTATTGGCGTATATGCATGAGGCGGGAATCATTCAATGGAATTTTATCTACATCAATCTTTACCTTTTGCTTTCTGTATCGGCCATTCTGGGCATCTGGGGATTTAAGCATCGCGAGAATTTGTACGAAAGCATTATTCCGTTCAATCCCTTTGGAGCTTATCTGATTGTTTCCCTGGGCTGCATTACCCTGATGACCACCGGCATGTTACTGGCCAACTACAACGATGCTGCTTTAAAAATCATCCGCGACACCATCATCTTCAGCCACCTAGGATACAGTTTCATTTTCTTCATATATATAGTATCCAATTTCATGATTATGATGGCCGATAACCTGCCGGCCTGGAAAGTACTTTACAAACCGGTTCGCATGCCGTATTTCACGTTCCGGTTTGCGGGACTCATCGCTACACTGGCATTCGTATTTTACTCGAACTGGCGGGAATACGTTTACCATGGGATGTCGGGCTTCTACAATCACTTAGGTGATTTATATGAGCTGATGGATAAACCTGTACTCTCGGAGGCGTATTACCAGCAAGCCCGAAGCTATTCATCGCAGAATAACCGAACAAATTACATTCTCGGTTTAATCGAATCGAACAACAATGATTTTAAGAAAGCTCACTTTTCTTACGAACTGGCTAATAAAAACAGGCCATCGGAATATTCGTATGCAAATGAAGGTAATCTTTACCTGATTGAAGGAAAGTATTTCGAAGGGATTGGATTATTTCATAAATCCTTTCTGAACTATCCAAATTCAGGTGCATTGCAGAACAATCTTGGATATGCCTATGCCCGCATTCACAAGCTGGATTCCTCACTCATCTATTTCAACCAGGCTCGTCAACACAGCCTATCAAAGCCGGTGGCAGAAGGCAACTTCCTGGCGGTAATCGGAAATGAATATCTTCCGGTTAAAGCAGATTCCCTTCTTCACCTTTTTAAAGCGCAACAACCGGTAACCCTCAGTAATGCACTTGCAGTGGCCTCGTTACAAAACCAGGGATTCAATTATGAAACGAATCCGCTTCAATATACCAAGCTTGATTTTGGATCTGCTGCCCTATTAAACAATTACCTGGTTCATAAACTTAAAAACCTGGATACAACTACCGTAAATGCAGCATACCGCATAGCATCAGATTCAGTTAACATTGATTTTAACGAATCTCTGAAAGCGACCCTTGCACAGGCTTATTATCATCAGAATCATGTTTCGAAAGCTTTTTCGGTTATGTCGGAGCTTGCTTTCTTAAGTCAGATCATGCAGGGCAAATTCAATTACATTGCTGGATTATGGTCGCTGGAGCAAGGCAGTCCGGAACTGGCCATCAGTTACTTTGATTATGCTGTGATGTTCGACTATAAGGAAGCACGGTTGTATAATGCCATCGCTCTGGCCGAAGCAGGTTACCTGGAAAATGTATTGAGGGAATCGGATTCCTTATTGAATCACCGTGATGAAAATATCCGGGAAATCGGAAGGCAGCTAAAGAAAGTACTTACTGTACCTGCATCATCTGCTAATACACTCAACGATCTTGAGAAATACCAGTATTGCCGTTACCGGATCACTTCGAGAGACACGGTAGAATTCAACCGCATTATCAACTCCATCGGAAACAACGATTATAAAGTACGGGCGCTCTTGGAAATGAGCCAGTTGCAATTTGACCTCATGAATATGCCTGCCGCGATTCGTTACCTGAATCAGACCGGAGGTATTCCAATAACCGATAAATCCCTGTTTGAAAAGGTTCGTCAATTTGAACTCATTCTTTTGGCCTCACGGGGTGAACTGCGAACGTTAGCAAACCAAATCAATAAAGGTGTTGAATTTTCGAAAGAATATGAATTGGAGAAATTCCTATTCCAGGCATTACTCCAGGAAAGCAATGGAGACACCGTTTCAGCCGAAAAGAACTATACGATATTGGCCGGGTACAATCCTTTTTTTGAAGAAGGTGTAATTGCTGCCGCCCGTTATTATAAAAAACATGCAGCCAGTGACATGCGGGCCTATCAAATTCTGGCCGAAGCCATTCAAGTAAATACTACATCATACCGGTTATGGCAGGCTTATATAAATGAAGCTTTGTCAGTTGGATTTGACCGCCAGGCAGAAGATGCCATGGAACAGGCAGGAGAACTGAAACGCAGAAAGTGATTGGTGTTGCTTGAAGTGTTCGAAAACAGAGTTCCCCGTTAATGGGTATCAACCCGTTTGGCAGTTTTACGCTTGAAGTGCTTCTTAACTTTTCCCTTACTTTTCGTTTCAAGGGCTTTCTCCTTTTTCTCAAGTTTTATGTTATCACGAATGGTCTTCCAATAATCCGGACCGTAGTCGACAAATATTTCCGATCCGGCAGGAATATTCTTTTTAGATTCAATGTATGCTTTTAGTCCATCGGTGATGTAATCACAATTGTTGGTAATGCCTTTAATTTTTGAAAGCCCTTTTGCATCATTAGCATAGCGCGCCAGGTGCTGGGGTGTGGGTCGCGCATCGATTACATGGTACCGCTTCACATAAAAAATATAACCGTTTTTCCCGTCTTCGTTCTTTACGTCCTTCCAGGCCGATATCTTGCCTTTATATTCAACAATACGTTTTCCTTTTGGAATGTCTACTTTGGTGAATAAACCCTTACCTGCATTTGGTAAGGTTGATTTCTTTACGTAAAGGTACTTTTCGTATAATGCCATGAAGCAGAAAATTTGAATGGCTGCGAAGATAAAAGAAAATCAACTCAGCCTTATATCATCCTAAGAATTGATTATGAATTGGTAAGCCAGACCGGTCATGGCACTAATCAGTATCCAAAGGATCATATTAAATTTATACTTATATAGAACGACCAGGGATGTAATAATCCAAATAATAGAAAACCAGTCGGGGTCACCAAGTCCTCTGGGAAACAAAACTGCCTTTCCAAGATAAATGGTAAGATTAAGAATAACACCCACCACCGCTGCAGTTACAATAGACAGTACAACTTTAAGATTCCTGTTATCTTTTGTCCGTTCAACCCAGGGTGCACCAACCAGGATAAATAAAAAGCAAGGTAAAAAAGTATAGAAAGCAGTTGTAACCAAACCCAGTGTACCGAATGCTAAGGATCCGTTATGGTGATGGTATCCTGCCATAAAGCCAACAAAGACTAGAACCATGATTAATGGACCAGGTGTGGTTTCACCCAAAGCAAGACCATCAATCATTTCATAAGCCGAAAGCCATTGAAATTTTTCAACACTTACCTGAGCTACATAGGGTAATACAGAATATGCCCCACCAAAGGTCACAAAGGCGGCTTTGGTAAAGAATTCGCTGAGATTATACCAAAACTTTAAATCGACTGATAAAATATTGAAAAGAAGGATCGGTATAAACCATAAAACAATCCCTATCATAACCTTGCCAACCACACTTGTAATGGTAAGCCCCTTTGTTATGGGTGGGGAAAAATGATTAATGTAGTACGATTGCTCTTTCTCAAGGGATGCTTCATTCGATACCGAATTCTTGAAAAATGTGGGTACCAACTCTTTTCCGGTAAAGCCAATGAGTATTGCCCCTACAATAATCAATGGGAAAGGAATATTGAAAAAGAAGATGCAAACAAATGAAGCCCCGGCAACAACATAATGAAACGGACTAAGTAATGATTTCTTGCCGATTTTTATCAGTGCGAGTACCACAATTGCGATGACCGCAGGTTTTAGTCCATAAAACAAGGCTGCAACCCATAGCAGCTTACCGAAATACACATACACTATACTCAATCCCAACAATATGAAAAGTGAAGGTAGAATAAATAAGATCCCAGCCGTAAGCCCACCAAGGGTACCATGAAGTAGCCATCCGATATACGTGGCCAGTTGCTGCGCTTCAGGCCCCGGAAGAATCATGCAATAATTTAACGCATGTAAAAAGCGGCTGTCGGAAATCCATTTTCGTTTCTCTACGAGATACTCATGCATAATGGCAATCTGGCCTGCGGGGCCACCAAAACTTATAAAACCAAGCTTTAGCCAAAACTTAAAGGCATCCTTAAAAGAAGGCTTTTCCATTATTTTTCTTTTGGCCTCAGATCCAGGTTGTGAAATACAAACAGACGGAAGGCATCTGTTTTAATAAAGTCATCTCCGCCAGGTCGTTGAAGGAAGACATTTAGGTAACCAATGTGAGCGTTTAGATTTTTGGTAAATTGGTAACCGATGCCTGCAAAAAAGCGGTTCTGATCGAAGTAATTGTATACAATTTCCTTCCCAAAATTGATCATGATTTCATCGCTCAGAAAAAGAAAAGGAGTTTTGGCTTCTACAACCTTGCCCTTTAATGGAATTGTAAGGCTAAGGTTATACCGGATGCGGAAATTAAACGAATAGTCATCTGTTAACTCATTGTTTTCAACGATTCTTCTGAACCGCTCTTCAAGCCGGATGTATTGCATCATGGAAAAGTGCTTTCGCTTATCAAACCATTGAATTTGTTGCCAGGGCCGATGCTCAGGAACATCAGGCGTTTCAGGTGAAGCCGAATATGCAGTTACATAGGCGTAACCTGCCGTTAGCCGGGTTTGGTCCGTTATATAATAGGTATACCCCGGGCGGAAAATAGTTACACCCAGGCGGTCAGTAAAATCATCTGTAAAACGAAAGTGTACATCAAACCAAATTCCAGAACGTTGGGTCAATCGCATCTGGTTGAAATAACCAAGCCAGATTTGTTCACTGCCCGTTACATTCTTTTCCTGTGCCCAACTAAATACAGGAAGTATAGTTAGATTAAACACGATAAAGTATTTACAAAATAGAAACCTTGAATTCATATTTAAAAAAACAAGGGATAAACAGCACTTTTATCCCTTGCCATAAAGTTACAGGCTTAATAACAGGTTAAATATTTGGCTGCGGAGTTGTACGGAGATAAGGCTTTATCCGCTTATGGCCTTTCGGAAATTTCTGAGGAATGTCTTCATCCTTAACTGCTGTCGTGATTATTACGTCCTCGCCATGCTTCCAGTTCGCTGGTGTGGCCACACTGTACTCTGCCGTAAGCTGAAGGCTTTCAACCACCCTGAAAATCTCATCGAAGTTCCTGCCTGTGGATGCCGGGTAGGTAATCATTAACTTGATTTTCTTATCCGGCCCGATAATAAAGACTGAACGTACGGTAAACTTGTCAACGTTCGGGTGTACCATGCCGTACAGGTTGGCCACTTTAAACTCTGGAT
>JALOMY010000221.1 GCA_025455225.1 Cyclobacteriaceae bacterium
GCCAACAGCATTACACAGATTGCCAACATCATCGATCTGTCCACCGCAGACTAATCATGAATTGAAGTAAACGTTCTTTCCGATTTACATGAACAGCAGTGGGGAATTTAATCTCATGGAGTCAATTGCCGATCTTGAGAAGCATCTGAAAGAACGCACGCTTGAGTTACAAAGAAAGAATCGTGAACTTGAAATTGAATCAGCCCTCGAGAAAGTCCGGGAACGTACATTCCGGATGCGTACCAGTTCGGAGTTGTCGGAAACATCTGTAATACTTTTTCAGCAACTTAAGGAATTAAACATACCGGCACTTCGAACGGGTGTAGGAATTTTTGATGAGGAAAACGAAGCTCTTGAGCTTTGGGTTACATCAGTTTCGGATAACCAGGAAGTGATGCGGGTACTTGATTATTTCAGTCTTCGCATTCACCCGGTATTCGAAAACATTATCCCGGCAAGGCAAAAGAAACAACCGTATGTGGTAACCAAACTAAAGGGTGATCAGGTGAAAGACTATTATCAAACCATGTCTACCTACCTGAAGCAACCTCAAAACCAAAGTTATCATGAGGAAGAATTCTTTTATTCTTTCTTTTTTACCCAGGGAACATTAAATGTAATCACTGTACAGTCTTTAACAGAAGAGGAGTGTAAAATCTTGACTCGATTTGCCAACGTCTTCGGACTGATTTATACCCGTTTCCTTGATTTACAACATGCAGAAGAAAGAACGCGGGAAGCCTTAAAACAATCCTCGCTCGAACGGGTACGAGCAGAGATCGCCTCTATGCGTACTGCGGATGATCTGAAGCGAATTACCCCTTTGGTGTGGAGGGAATTGATTTCTCTCGGTGTTCCGTTTTTCAGGTGCGGGGTCTACATCGTTGATGAGCAGGAGGAGAAGATTCATATGTATTTCTCAACGCCTGAAGGTAAACCACTGGCTGTTCTTCATTTACCATTCAATATTTCCGATGTCATTCAGAAGGCAACTCATCATTGGCAGACACAGGAAGTATATGTTACACGGTGGAACCGGGAAGAATTTGCCGAATGGATTCGGATCCTGATGAATCAGGGACAGATTGATGCACCGGATCATTACCTGGGAGGCATTGAACTTCCTGATTTTATTACCCTTCAGTTTGTACCTTTTGCACAAGGCATGTTGTATGTGGGCAGCCTTGATCCGCTGGAAGATGACCAAATTGATTTGGTGAAAGCCCTGGCCGATTCTTTTTCAGTAGCCTATGCCCGGTATGAAGATTTCAAGCAATTGGAAGAGGCCAAGAACCGGGTGGAAGCAACGCTTGCTGAGTTACGCGCTACTCAATCCCAGTTGATTCAATCCGAAAAAATGGCCAGCCTGGGCGAGCTTACTGCGGGCATCGCACACGAAATACAAAACCCCTTGAATTTTGTGAATAATTTTTCTGAAGTCAATTCTGAATTACTTGCTGAAATGAAGGAAGCGCTTCAGAACCGAGCCTATGAAGAAGCTTCTTCGCTTGCCGACAGTATTGATGAGAATGAAAAGAAAATTCTTTTTCATGGCAAACGTGCCGATGGTATTGTAAAAGGTATGCTTCAACACAGTCGTGCCAGCAGTGGGGTAAAAGAATTAACGGATATCAATGTTTTGGCGGACGAGTACCTGCGACTGGCGTATCACGGCCTTCGTGCAAAAGACAAATCGTTCTCAGCCTCCATGAGAACGGATTTTGACAAGACCCTGGGCAAAGTAAATGTGGTTCCCCAGGAGATCGGTAGAGTCATTCTCAACCTCATCACCAATGCATTTTATGCAGTAACCGAACACAAGAAGCAAAGTACTGAGCCGTTTGAACCCACTGTCCTGGTAAGTACAAAACGAATCGATAACACCGTTCAGATTGCTGTACACGATAACGGCAATGGAATTCCTGCTGAAATCAAGGATAAGATTTTTCAACCTTTTTTCACCACCAAACCTACCGGTCAGGGTACGGGCTTGGGCCTGAGCATGAGTTACGATATCGTAACCAAAACGCATCAGGGCGAAATTAGAGTTGAGTCCGAACTTGGAAAAGGAACTATATTTATTATCATTTTACCGTTAAATAACCCTCTATGAAAATCCTGGTAGTTGATGACGAACAAGATGTAAAAGTGCTATTTGAACAACGATTCCGAAAGGAAATAAAAAGTAGTATGGTTGAGTTTCATTTTGCATTCTCGGGCGAGGAGGCCTTGCAGCAACTTAACCGGTGGGAGCATGAAGCAATACTTATTTTATCGGATATCAACATGCCGGGCATGAGCGGCCTCCAATTGCTGGAGAATGTGAAGAAGAAATACCTTAAGCCACCCCCGGTGGTGATGATGATCACTGCTTACGGAGATGAAGAAAATTACCGGATTGCCAGGGAACTGGGTGCAGATGACTTTCTGACAAAGCCTGTTGATTTCTCTTCATTAAAGGAAAAATTAAACCTGAACAGTTAATGACTAAAATTCTGGTTGCTGATGATGAGGTCGATCTGGAAGTACTGATCAAACAAAAGTTCAGACAGAAAATCCGCGATCGTGAATTCGAATTTGTCTTTGCCATCAACGGAAGAGATGCCCTCGAGAAATTACAGCAACATCCGGATGTTGACATCATACTAAGTGATATCAACATGCCTGAGATGGATGGTCTTACCTTGCTGAGCCGGCTTTCAGAATCAAGGCCGCTGATCAAATCCGTCATTGTGTCCGCGTATGGCGACATGGAAAATATCCGCACGGCCATGAACCGGGGAGCATTTGATTTCATTACCAAGCCCATCAACTTTGATGACCTTTCCCTGACGATGGAAAAAACCATCCGCCACGTTAATCAGATTCGGGAAACCATACGGGCCATCAAGGAAAATAATATTCTGAAAATGTATGTTGACGAGGCTGTGATCAACTTTATGAACAGCCACGAGTTTGAGTCCTCGTTAACGGCTAATGAACATGTTGAGGCCACCATAGCTTTTATCGATATCTGTGGATTTACGCTTATCAGTGAAAATGAACCTCCTGATGTGGTGGTTAAAGTGCTGAATAATTACTTCGATGTTATTGTTCAGGAAATCATAAGCCAGGGTGGCTATGTCGATAAGTTTGTTGGTGATGCAGTAATGGCTGTGTTCCAGGGCAATTTTCATCTTGACCGGGCCATTGACGCCTGCCTGGCGGTTCGTAGTAAGATCAACAGCTTACCCGGGCTAAAGGAAAACCTGGCCTACCATCCTAAGGTGGCAATAGGAATTAACAGTGGAGAAGTGGTATCCGGAAACATCGGATCGGTTTCGTTAAAACGCCTCGATTATACTGTGATTGGAGATGCGGTTAATGTGGCAGAACGGCTTCAATCCATTGCTGCTCCCGACCAGATAATAATCAATGATCAGGCGTTTGTAAAGGTGAAAGAATCATTTAAATGCAATCCGATCGGGGAGGTGTTGTTAAAGAATAAATCGAACCCGATGAATATTTATAATGTGTTGGAGTAATCTAATCCACAAAGCAACTTTTACTATAGGCTGTGCTTGAAGAATACATACGGAAGTTTCCCATTCCACACCTGATTAATCAACCGCCCTGGTTAATTACACAAAACCTGAGTTCAATATTGGTTGAGCTGCTGGCCGGGCTTGATTCCTCTTATTCCATTCAGGATGGTATTGCCATTCATTCAACAGCACGAATTGAAAGCGGAGTTATTTTGAAACCTCCTGTTATTATAGCAGCTCATTGTTTTGTCGGGGCGCACAGTTATTTACGGGGTGGAGTTTACCTGGCTGATTCTGTTACAATCGGTCCGGGATGCGAAATCAAAGCCAGTATTATATCCTCACACAGTGCTGCTGCACATTTCAATTTTATTGGCGACAGCCTGATCGGAAGCTATGTCAATATGGAAGCAGGTTCTGTTATAGCGAATTATCATAACGACCGGAAAGACAAACGAATAATCATTTATTACGAAGGACAGAAAATCGATACAGGCGCAGAGAAATTCGGAGCACTTGTTGGCGACCAGTCTAAAATCGGTGCGAATTCCGTCTTATCACCGGGTACGGTTCTCCCGCCCGGAAGCATTGTGCCCCGGCTTGCCCTGATCGATCAGTCGATGTAAATAGTATGCAGACAATGGCAATTTGTTGTTGCCTCAAATCAGTTGTATACTTGAAAAGGGTTCGTTACGACTACTAGGCAATTAACCGGATTTACTCTCTGATGAAAATAGTTTCCACCGCAGTCTTGTTGTTGATCTCCCTTCTTGTGGTACCGGTATTCAGTTATTATTTCGGTACGGCACTGGGAGAAGCCGAGTGGCAAGCCCTGACTACCCTCGTGTATGTAATGCTGGGTGCTGTTGCCTATACATTTATCGTTGGCGAACTGACGAACAACAACAGCCAGGTCGACAAACTGTGGAGTTTACTGCCCATAGCCTATGCCTGGATCGTGGCTGATTACAGTGATTATGCTCCGCGTCTCGTAGTGATGAGCACCCTGGTTACCCTCTGGGGTATACGCCTCACCATTAACTTTGGATTGAAGGGAGCCTATCAGTGGAAATTCTGGACAGGTGAAGAGGATTACCGCTGGAAGGTACTCCGGCAAAAGCCGGAATTTCAGCCGCGTTGGAAGTGGACGTTATTCAATCTGTTCTTCATTTGCGTGTATCAGAATATATTAATTCTGTTGTTTACCCTGCCAACAATTGTCGCTCTTCAGTATCCCGATAAACCGCTGGGCACTTTTGATTACACCATTGCTGGCTTTACTTTTTTCTTCATCGTGTATGAAACCATTGCCGACATTCAGCATTGGAATTACCAGACCAAAAAGTGGTCGATGATGCGGGCAGGGGAACTGCTTACCGGTGATTATAAAAAGGGATTTCTGGACAAAGGCTTGTGGGCTCTTAGCCGCCATCCGAACTACTTTGCCGAGCAGGCGATCTGGTTATGCTTTTATTTTTTCAGTGTATCCGCAAGCGGTGAATGGTTCAATTGGAGCATTGCCGGATCCCTGTTACTCATCGTCTTATTTCAGGGCAGCTCAAATTTCAGTGAAGAGATCAGTGCCGGTAAATACCCCGACTATAAAGCATACCAGCAACGGGTTCCACGGTTTATTCCATTCACATAATGCCATTCATGCTTTCAGAGTTCCTGCTTTGATTGAAACGTGTGGTCTGACTATCTTACTAAAAACCTGA
>JALOMY010000222.1 GCA_025455225.1 Cyclobacteriaceae bacterium
AACGGAAAAATAAATACCGGTGAAATTCCGGTTTTCTATTTCTTAATTCCCAATTCTCTGTTCAGGTCAAAATCCTGGTCTTTCAGTTTCATGGGCTTGATTTCAACAGCCGTTACTATCCAGTCGTAATCAACAAACCGGGTGATGTACTTCACCGTTAATGCGCCATCCAACGACTGCAGAAGTTTATTCCATGATCCAAAATTATGATTGAGGAAGGCGTTGTAATCAAGCCGAAGATCATCCGTAAAATAATACACCGACTCATACAACTCATTGGTTACCTGTGCAGCTTTACAAGTCTTGCCAAGTATTACTTCCGTATCCGGTAAAAACTTCAATTCAAATTGCTCCGGAAACCGAACCGATGCATCAACCGACTCAAGCTTGTTTTTAGACCGTGCATAATGAATATTATCTGAAGCATTGTAAAACTGGGTTAACTCACCTTTTTCATTATACGACTTGTAGTTGCGTTCATTGATGTAATAATGAAGTTCAGCACCATGTTCAATCCGTTTTTGTTCGGTGATGTCATTCCCGTGTTTGTCGGTAAAGGTATAGACGTAATGAATATAGCCCTGGAACGTTCTCTTTTGTGCTACCAGTTCGGTTGGCCAAAGGCATATGATAAAGTAAACAACGAACAAATTTCTTATCACAACAGGCAGGTTTAAAATTGATTAAACAGACAAATGAATTAATGGATTACGTAATTTCTTCTGCATTTTTACTTGCACCAACTATTTCCACTTGTAGTAGCGTACATAATCAATTACCAATTGTTGGGGGAAAATGCGAAAGTCAACTCCCCTTTGCCCGCCCCACGATCCTCCTACCGCCAGGTTAATCAGCAGGTAATGAGGATCATCAAACACCCAATACTCATTACCAACTTCCTTTTTACGGTAGGTAAAATAGTTGCGATCATCAACAAAAAAAGAAAGGCTGTCCGGAGACCATTGCAGGGAATAGACATGGAAATTCTCATACGGTGCAAAAACTTTTGTTTTGCCTCCCTTACTGATTATGATTTGATCATCGGCATCATTGATATGAATGGTACCATGAATCACATCGGGATCGTAACCCACATTTTCCATGATATCAATTTCACCAATCGGTAAACCTGATTTTGACTTTTTTTTGCTTAACATCCAGATTGCCGGCCAGGTACCAATTCCGGTAGGCAATTTTGCCCGTACTTCAATTCGTCCGTATAAAAACTCTTTTTTATTACGGGTAATAAGACTGGCTGAGGTCAGGTACGAGTTTGCATCTTCTTCAAGCCTGGATTCAATGATCAGCTTGCCACTTTCTACTCTGGAATTTTCTACACGAGCCCGCTTATACTCCTGCTCCTCGAAATTTCTTACAAATCCTTTTTCGTAATTCCAGAATCTCCGGTTAGGAAGACCATCCTTTCTAAATTCATCTGACCAGACCAGGCGCCATTTCGGCATACAGGAAGAAAATACAAGTATCCCTAAAGAAGCCAACCAAATTACTGCTCTCATTCTACGATATCCGACTCAAGTACCAGCGAAAAACACAGACAGAAGCAAATATCGTTAATGGCTTTTTAATACAAAGCATCAGGTCTTTACAATGGTAAACTCAACTCTACGGTTATTGGCGCGGCCTGCATCTGTATCATTGGTGTCGATGGGTTTGCTTTCGCCATACCCCTGCGCGCTGAGGCGGCTTCTGTCAATGCCCTGGCTGCTTAGGTAATCGACTACCGATTGCGATCGGCCTTGTGATAAATTCAGATTGTATTCATCAGAACCCTTGCTGTCGGTATGACCTTCAATTTTAATTTCAACCGTTGGGTTTCGTCTCAGAAAATCAACCACTTTATCCAGCTCAACAAACGATTCCTTCTTCAAGGTAGTCTTGTCAAAATCAAAGTATATGTTTTTCAGTCGCACAGTCATGCCTACTTCAATGGGTTTCATAATGATGTCTTTCAAAACAGGTGTTTGATCTTCACTGATAACCTGTACGCTGTCAACTGTGTTAACATACCCTGAGGCAGTAGCGGTAAACATATACCAACCCAGTTGTTTGATATCCTGTTCGTAATGACCTTCTCCAACCAAAGGCTGAAAGTTAATTCGTCTGTCGGTTTTCAACTGGACCTGCAGATTAGCATTAATGGGTTTCATTGTTTTAGCATCGTAAACACTTCCGGCTATAATCAATTTCTTTGCAATGGGTGTAAGATAAATATCAATGTATAAGGTAGTGTCGTTACCCAGTTCAGGTAACGCGAACGACAATTCTTTTGGCATAAATCCCTCCTGCTTTGCCGAAATACTATATCCATTGACTTCCGGAATTGGTGTTTGAAATTTACCGTTCGTCATGGTATGGAGGATGATCGCCTGGTTATCAGCCGGCTTTACTTCCACTGTGGCCTGTATGGGCTGTTGCGTTTTCTCATTGTAGACCGTTCCCTGAACAAGAACCTTGATATCGCGGGGAATCAATTTAAATAAATCAAGAGTACCTCCTTCACCGATTACAGCCCGGCTCATAAACACATTGCCCGATCGATCAATGCAGAAGTACATTTCACCACCGGCTGTATTGATTGGAGAACCCATGTTTACCGGGGTCGACCAGTTTTGCCAGGTATCGTCAAGCCGGGTTGCTTTATAAATATCTGTTTTGCCAAACTTACCGGGTACGTTTCGATCACTGGCAAAGTACAGGGTACGATCATCGGGACCGATAAACACACCAAAGTCATCATCTTTAGCACAAATGTTTAATTTCACCGGGCGCGACCATTTACCATCCGGTCCCAGGTTACTGACATACATGTTACTTCGCGGACTGCCAGCCATTTCGCCAAGGAAAATAATCATATGCTTTCCATCAGACGACATGCTTGCTCCATAAAACCGGCCTTTATTCATTTCAGAAAATCCAGGAACAACCAATTCGGTTAATGAACCTGAAGCGCTCACCAAAGAAAATCCTTTAGAATCTTTGGCGCGTCCACCCTTAACAAACAAGGAGCCATCGGGTAAGGCCGTAAACAACTGGTTACTTCGATGAACGTTAAAAGGAGAATTTAAATGCTGGGGTGCCGACCAGTTTCCATCCTCGTTTAAGGTAGACACCCAGATGTCATCACTACCCTCTTTGCCAAACGTATTTTGCGGATGATTATGAATGAAGAAGTAGAGTTTCTTGCCATCCGGGGAAATAATTGGCGCAGCATCGTGATAATACGTATTTACCTCCTTATTAAGCTTTATCAACTCATAGCGCGGAGCAAACTCCTGTGCCTGAAGATGAAGAAGATAACTGCAGCAAATGGCAACCAGTATAAATCGTGTCATCGTATGGGGGTTTACCCCATAAAGATAGAACTATTGAATCTTACTTGAAACCTCTATCCTTCGTCAGATATTACCTGAATATTACTCAAGTCAGAACAAGTCCGGGTGAATTATTCCCCGGCCACTCATACTGATGGACACAATTATGATGAGTAAGGCTATGGCATTAAAAATAAACATTCGCTTATGCCGGCTTGTACTGTCTGTCATTTTCTTGGAGGTTGTGCGTGCCAGTGTAATCAAGACAATGGCAATCAGGTTCATAGTGATATGCTCGACCGCCCAATACCGCAATTCCGGTTCCTTCATGGTACCAGCATTGAACTGAACCAGGTCACTTTTAAAATATAGAATCAATCCAACCAGTAGTTGAAAATGTGTGAAAATAAAAAGATAGAGACTGGCTGTATTGTCGAATTTGGTGTAGGGTTTTTTACCAAGCCATTTTTGAAGTGATATAATGATAACCACGATAAGGGCAATCAATACAAAATAACGTAATAGAGAATGCGTATGTAAAAGTCCGGTGTACATGATGTTTCAATTTGCGCGACAAATTAGCACAGGTTTACCAAACTTCCGAAAATCTTTATACTTTGCATCAATCTCATATGCACAGGCTGGTTATCATCCTTACGCTTTGTTTAACAAGCTTACTTGCCTTCAGTCAACCGGAAGCAGAAATTGAATCAGAACCTGTTCCGGATACCGTTCGAATCGGTGCCTACATTATCAGCATACACGATATTAATTTTCAAAACAAGGAATACACGGTTCGTTTCTGGCTATGGACATTATTCAATAATGTAACGTTCGACTTTGTTAAACAATTGGATATTCCCAATGCAAAATCCATCGATGAGCCCCAGGCCATCATTGATGTGGTGGAGGGAACTACCTGGCAACTCATGAAGATGAAATGCACCATGAAACAGGCCTGGAGGGTTGGGAATTACCCGTTTGACAAGCAACACCTTACTGTGCATATTGAAAACAACATCTTCGATAAGAACCAGCTGATTTTCGTTGCTGATACTCTGGGCAGTACCTACGATCGCGAATTGACGCTTGATGGGTGGCGTATAACCCACTTCGAGGTTAATACAACCGATAAAGAATACATCACGGTGTTTGGTGATCCCTCAACTGATCTGATGCACTCTGATTATTCTTCATTCAACATTAATATAGACATTGAACGCGATGGTTGGGGATTGTTCTGGAAATTATTTTCAGGAATGTATATCGCTTTCATGATCGCGATGGTGAGCTTTGGATTACAAACCGATGAACTCGAACCTCGTTTTGGATTACCGGTAGGCGGATTATTTGCAGCTGTTGGTAATAAATACATCATTGATTCTCTGTTGCCTGAATCCAACTCATTTACGTTAGTTGATTCACTGCATACAGTAACCTTCTTCAGCATTTTCGCCATACTGGTTGTATCCACATTATCCCTATACGTATGGCACAAAGGAGATCCGGAACGTGCTAAAAAATTCAATCTTTGGTCGGCTCTGGTAATCTTCCTTCTCTATGCCATTGTCAATCTCCTTTTAATCATCCGGGCGGTTTAACTGATTATTCCATCAACTTCGAAAATCATGAAAATTATTAAACGAGTCTTGATTGCTTTGTTTCTCCTGATACTTGTTGTAATCGTACTGGTATATGGCTACCTGCTCACGTTAAAACCGACCCTTTCAGGTGAGGTTACGCTTCCCGGATTAGCACAGCCAGTTAATGTCTATTATGATCAATACGGCATTCCCCATATTGAAGCTCAAACCGAAGAAGATGCCTATTATGCCTTGGGTTATGTACATGCTCAAGACAGGCTATTTCAAATGGAAATGCTTCGGAGAGCTGCAGGTGGACGA
>JALOMY010000223.1 GCA_025455225.1 Cyclobacteriaceae bacterium
TCCCATTTAAGATCCGGATTGCCTGAAACACCGTAGGTTGCTCCCGGATACTGAATATCATCCCCAAACAGTGCATTAATGCCATTGAGTACGAGCGAATACTGGCGCAGGTAGTTGATTTTTTCGTTGCCAATCACACCCCAGCTGGCGCGGACTTTAAGATTAGAAAATATCTTGTTGTTTAGCAGGAAGTCTTCATTAATGGCATTCCACCCTACTGCCAGGGATGGAAAATTGGCATACCGATTAGCCTCTGAAAACTTGGAGGATCCATCCCTTCTGAATGTTGCCGTAAACAGGTACTTGTCATTATATGTATAGTTGGCCCTGAAGAGGTACGAAATCATGGAAAAATTGAATCCGGCACTGACTTCATTCTGGGCAAAATTTGGGCTAACGAGGTTTGGAAAAATATTCACATACCAAAAATCTTCACCCGGCCGAATCAAATTCTCAGCGCCCAGAAATACATTCTCTGATGATGATTCCTGCACGGTATAACCTGCAAGAGCATTGATGCGATGTACACCGATTTCTTTGTTATACGTTAACAAATTTTCCCACAGCCAGTCGGTTCGGTCAAAATAACCTTTGCCCAAATCATCAGTAGCATTCTGCTGTTGAGGATTCACAAAGAAGACCGGGGTGTAGCTGGTGGATTTAATGTATTCGAGATCAGCACCGAAACTCGATTTAAAAGTGAATCCTTTCAGAAAATCCACTTCAGCGTAGATATTATTCACACTTCGGATTCCTTTGTTGAAGCTGTTGGTGTATTCGATATCAGCCAGCACATTACCTACACCCGGAACTGGTGAAAATGAACCATCAGGTAAAAAAGGTTCAATCGTAGGCCATGCCCGGTAGGCTACGAAAACTGCATTGCCACTCGTGTTCTGCCGATCGAATGGGGTAAACGATAAGTTACTACCCAGCCGGACTGATTTCGAAAGATGAAGGGTATTATTGAATTTTAAGGATACCCGCTGATAATCCGATTTAGTAATGATACCCTCCTGGCTGAAATAGCCCAGGGAAGTATAATATTGAAATTTGTCAGTTCCACCGGCAAATGAGATCTGGTAGTTCTGAATGGGAGCTGTGCGAAAGATCAGATCTTGCCAGTCGGTATTGGGTACAGCATCCACATTATTATAGGTTCCCGGATTGATTTCATTGCGGACAATGGCATACTCTTTTCCATTTAATAAATCAATTTTCTGTGGCAATTCTTGTATGCTGTATTCGGCTGATACACTTATCGTTGGATAATTGTTTCCGGTAGTTTCCCCTCGTTTGGTCGTTACAATGATTACACCATTGGCACCGCGTGAACCATAAATGGCAGTTGCCGAAGCATCTTTCAGCACCTCCATCGAAGCAATATCTGAGGCATTGAGGAAATCAATATTTTGAAGAATAACACCATCTACCACATAGATCGGGGACGCATCATTAAAGGTACCTATACCCCGTATGCGCACGTAGGTGCTCGAACCCGGTGCACCTGAAACATTGGCAATTTGCAAACCGGCTACCTTTCCCTGTAAGGATTGCATCGGGTTAATGGCCGGCACTGAGGTTAACTCGGCCCCTCGTACCGATGAAACCGATCCGGTTAAATCGGATTTTCGCACGGTTCCATACCCAATAACAACTACTTCTTCGAGTGCTTGAGCTTCCGGATCAAGAACAACATCCACCACTTCCCGTCCATCAATGGTCACGGTTTTTGCTGAATACCCGATAAACGTAAACACAAGGGTATTCTCATTTTCCATGACCTCCACCGAAAAATTACCATTAACATCAGTAGCCGATCCCCGGGAAGTACCTTGAACCACAACATTTACCCCGGGCATGGGCATGCCATCATCTGATGAAGTTACTTTACCGCGAACAATTCTACCCTGGGCACTTGCCTGCGCCATCAGGAACATGGTTAACAGACTGATTAGTAAAGCTTTATTCATAAAAGAACAGGTTGGTAGTAATAAATAAGCTTATTGTATCTCTATCAATTTTGACAATTCCAATTATCGAGTCCAGAATTTTCTGGTTTTTTGTCAAAATCAACGGCTTAAATACAAGCCTTCAATACAATGTTTTTCCAAGGAAAAAAACATTGATTTTTATCAGTATTTGAAGAAATAATTGATTATCCGAAGTAATTTTCAAAGAATAGAAACAATACTGTAATCGATTTCACAATCGATATCATAAAACCTGTTCACGGGTGGCTGATTCTTTGGCTTGAGAAACCGAATAATCCAGTATTACGGTCTCCCAGCCCGAGACTGCAGGCCTTCGACCATTATGGGTCAATTCAAAAATTCGTTCAGAAACCTTCTCTTTAAACGACCATACCGTGTTCGTACTGATAGCAAGTTTCGCAGCCAATTCTTCAAGCGTATACTCCTTTCGTCCCGTTACGGTGAGGTAAGCGATGTAAAACGCTTTTTCAATCGGGAATTTAATTCCATGAAAAAGGGTATACGAAGTGATCGATTCATTGTAACCACAGCGCGTACACCTGCGGGCAAATTTGGTACTGCCTTTAAAGTATTTCTCGTTGCTGCATTTTTTACAATAATAGTGCTTAGGCCATTTCAACGATTCCAGGTAACGGTAACACGAAAGCTTATCCGGATAGAGGGTTCTGAACTGATCGTAATCCATCGTTTTTTCCTGGAGACGTTCGTTCAACACTTCTTTGATGCTGCTCTTCAATTTCCAGTTATCGAGATCAAGTATGGAATTGATGCGGTTGATTTTATCAGCCTGCTCCGTTAGCTTACTATTCTTTTCTTCAAGTTCCTTATTCTTTTGATCCAGTTGAAGAGTTCGTTCCTTAACCTTGGCTTCAAGCTCCCGGTTAACTTTCTCCTTCAGTTGCATATTCAGTTCATGCTGATGAATGATTCTGCGCAGAGCACGGTCGCGCATATCTTTTAATATCCTTATCCGGTCACCCAACGCGAATGTCAGGAAGAGCATTTCCATTACGAAACTGAAATGAAGGCTGTAGTGAGTGACGGTGGTAAAAGGCAATACATTAAAATAGACAAGCATCCGCAGAAAAAATCCGGTAAATAAAATTCCATAGGCTATCACAAAAAACCGGGCCGGTTTATACCCTTGATTCCAAACCTTGATAGCTGTATAAAATATTACGGAGAGAGGTATTATTTCAAGATTCCGGTAAGTCAGATACTGCGGAAAGAAAAACAGCTCGGTAATAAAGGCCAGGCTACGCAGCACAATTAACCCCAGCAGAACCTTATCAAGGGAAGGTGAAGTAGCACCGGTGTTTAAAAATTTCCGGGTGAAGATCAGCGCCCAAACAATCAGTGAATAAAGAAATACACCCACTACATAATTATTCCACTCCGGATGGTTCGGCCAGAGGTACTGAAAGCCGATGCCATCGAGGCTCATCGCGTAGCCGGCAACACTTAACAAATAACAGATATAATAGATGTTCTTTATTTCACGAATGGCGAGGTAAACCAGCAGGTTGTACAGGCTGATGATGATGATCATTCCATAAAAAGTGCCGAAGAGGAAATACTCATTCAGGGCATAATAAATAAACCGGTTTACCGATCGTAAGGCGATGCGGATATCGGCAAACTCATGCGATTGCACTTTGAAGTAATACACCATAACCGTGTCTGACTTCATGTGCAGGAGGATTTCAAAATTTTTATGGCGGAACAAACGGTCGGAAAAAGGATGTTGATCGCCCATCGATTGAATCCGATACGTATTTCCTTCCTGTGGAATATAAGCCTCAATATGATCGATTGTCTGATCGTAAAATTCCAACAACCAGAGTTTGGATGAAGAAGAAGTATGTTGAATGGGCAGCCTGATCCAGTACGATGCATTTCGCTTGAAATCAGTATTCTGGTACGTGCGGTGCTGGTTAAAATTACCGGCAAATTCGGGTGCTGTAATCGCTTCGAAGCTTAATTGATTGGTGGTGTCGATAAAATAATTGATTTCATAGGGCATAAAATTCCGTTCATCCAATGAATCCTTGATGATTACAGGAACCTGGGCATAGGTTAATGAAGCCAACCACACCCCCGCCATGAAAAGTAATCCTTGAAATGGTTTCATTCCGACTGGATTTGTTTATTCTAATTCTATTGTTACTTCCCTCACCCGGTTACAAATCCGGCAGAATCACCAAAATAACCAGAAAATTCCAAAACCGTTTGGATAATATGAGAGCATTCCCTTAATATTGCACTCCCAAAATTTTCCTCCTTAGCTCAGCCGGTTAGAGCATCTGACTGTTAATCAGAGGGTCCTTGGTTCAAGTCCAAGAGGAGGAGCTCCAAAAACCACTTACCTTCGTAAGTGGTTTTTTTTATGTCTGTACTTCACTGACCAACTAATCATCCAGGTTTAAGCATCTCATTTCAAATGCACTTAATTGCCTGTTTTTTTCTTTTAACTTAACATTTTACATGACGGTTAGGTTGGAATGATCTCGACCCCAAAAGTGGCCAACTCGTTATGATAGCTTAATTCAATAAATTACTATTTTAGATTAACCAATTAAGCAACTCATTATGCGTTACGCAATCCGGCTGGTCATTTTATTATTGATTGTATTCATCATCAACATTCAATCCTATGCCCAGGATTTGTACACAGCCCGCGGTTACTGGGTTGAATTGAATAAGGAAACCTATCGTAAAATCAAACAGAAGCAACGCGTTGGTGATCCGTTAACCGATAACGAAGCACTGTATCTCCAGGATTATGAACAATACCTGGCCAATTATTACCAGCGCATGCCGGAAGAAGAAAAAGTTCGGTATGAACAAATGAGGGAACAGTGGGACCGTGAATTATTGGGTCCCCAGAAGCCTGAAGAAGTTCCGGAAGAATTTGAGTGGAGGGGACGAGACCGCGCCATCAATTTTTTATACGGTGCCTGGTATGGCACCAGCCTCGTTTTGATAACCGGAATGGATGATGCTGCGGCTGCCGGTATTCCTTTGGTGACGGGCGGTATATGGGTATTAGGCCCAGTGATCAATCCTAAAAAATACGAAAACATCTCACGGCCTGTATTACGGGCAAGCAATACAGGTAAATTTTTAGGATTGATCTATGGTGCCTCGCTGGGAATGTTGGTTGGCGGTGATTCAGATAATACCGATGAATTAATTTTCGGATTATCAACGGTGAGCAGTATTGCCCTGGGCGAAGTTGGTAATTTCTTTATTCGGATCCACCGGTTCAGATAATATAAACCTGGCTGGTGCTTCCCTGCTGACCGGTGGAGTAGCCGGCTTGCTGGTAGGAAACAAAGTGGCCAAAAAATATGATTACACCAAAGGCGATGTTCAATCCATTAGTGCATTAACCTGGATTACCACTGGACTGGGCTTCACTACCATGGCCGAAACTTGGGACACGAACGATGCAGACGTTCTGTTATTAATACCGGCTGCAAGTTCGGTGTTGGGTACCCTTTGGGGACAAAAGGCTGTTCGAGGTGTAAACCTCACCAAACGCCAGGGAAGTACCATAAGCTATTCATCCGGAGGTGCAGCATTGCTTGGTTTAGGTGTTGCTGCTTTGTTTGAATCAGAATCAGCTTCCGTATGGGTTGGGATACCCTCCGCTTTGGCACTTGTTACGCACCAGGTACTCTTTAGCAAGTATAAACGACAGAATCTTTCGAATGGATTGCAAGGCAGACGCGATCGGGAACATGCCTTCCGTTTCTCCATGAATGTTATGCCCGAAAACTACTTTATTAATCAACGGATGCCCGTACGCGAAAATCCGGTGAGGTTCAACGGTCCGCTGTCAAACCCGGTCGTAAAACTAAAGCTATCCTTTTAATTCCTATTCCTTTTCCAAAAACGGATACTATTCCTTTTCCAAAAACGGATAGCGATAATCCACCGGAGGCACAAATGTTTCTTTTATGGTGCGCATAGAAACCCAACGCAATAAATTCACTTTAGCGCCCGCTTTATCGTTTGTTCCTGAGCCCCTGGCTCCACCAAAAGGTTGTTGACCTACAACAGCTCCTGTTGGTTTGTCGTTGATGTAAAAATTACCTGCTGAATTGGAAAGCTTCTGAGCGGCCAGTTCAATAGCAAAGCGGTCTTTGGCAAATATGGAACCGGTAAGCGCATAAGGAGAAGTGCTGTCCACCAGCTCAAGGGTCTCTTCAAAATTATTTTCTTGATAAACGTATACCGTAAGTACCGGTCCGAAAATTTCTTCACACATGGTAACCGAAGAGGGGTCCTGGGTAACAATGACAGTGGGCTCAATAAAATACCCTTTTGTTTTATCGTATTTGCCTCCGGCAATAATTTTATTCATTGGATTTTTACGGGCTGTTTCGATATACCCGGTAATGGAATCGAATGCCTTTGCATCAATTACCGCGTTGATGAAATTACCGAAGTCTTCGGTACCTCCCATCTTGAAGGATTTGAGGTCTTCAACCACATACGATTTAATTTCTTCCCACAGGTTGGATGGGATATAGCAACGGGAAGCCGCAGAACATTTCTGTCCCTGGTATTCAAACGCACCCCGCGAAATAGCGGTGGCCACTTCTTTGGCATTGGCGCTTCGGTGCACCATAATAAAATCTTTCCCTCCTGTTTCACCAACAATACGCGGATAAGAACGGTACTTATGAATGTTACCTCCAATCGTCTTCCATACATTCTGAAACACACCGGTGCTTCCGGTAAAGTGAATGCCGGCAAAATCACGATGATTAAAAATAACCTCACCTGCATCAGGTCCACTTACGTAAATCAGGTTGATCACACCATCCGGTAGTCCGGCTTCCTTCAGCACCTGCATGATTACATGTGCAGCATAAATCTGGGTGTTGGCGGGCTTCCATACTACCGTGTTGCCCATCATGGCGGCACTGGTTGGCAGATTGCCGGCAATGGCCGTGAAGTTGAACGGTGTTAACGCGAAAACAAAACCTTCAAGAGGCCGGTATTCCAGTCGGTTCCACACTCCGGGTGAGGATTCAGGCTGTTCATGATATATCTGACTCATGTAGTATACATTAAACCGGAGAAAATCGATCAGCTCGCAAGCCGAATCAATTTCTGCCTGGAACGCATTCTTGGATTGCCCCAGCATCGTAGCCGCGTTGATTTTGTACCGGTAAGGACCCGCCAGCAGATCTGCGGCCTTGAGAAAAATACTGGCACGGTGTTCCCAACTCAAACTTGCCCATAGTTCTTTTGAACTCAGGGCGGCATTGATGGCCTGCTCAACATGGGTTTTATCACCTGCATGGTAATGCCCCAATACATGCTGGTGATCGTGAGGTGGGTTTAACGATTTTTTATTGCCGGTTCGCACCTCTTCACCTCCGATATACATCGGTACATCAGCTATGCGGGCGCGCGCTTCTTCAAGCGCTTTCTTCAACAAAACGCGTTCTTTAGAACCCGGAGCATACGACAGAACGGGTTCATTTTTTGGAACCGGAACATTAAAAAATCCTTTTGACATACGTATTGAATTTAACGATTTCGAGGTTAGAATAATGGGGCAGCAAAGTTAATCAAAGCAGGCTACAAAGCTCATCCAAACGGGTGATTTCGTGTTTCACTTTCACTTCGTGAATAACCTGATCCGGATTAAAGAAGATCACATCCACAGAAGCATTTTTCGCACCGGCTATATCCGTTACCAGGTTATCGCCAATCATAATGGCCTGATCGGATG
>JALOMY010000224.1 GCA_025455225.1 Cyclobacteriaceae bacterium
TCCTGCAAAAGGCGCTAAAAAATAACAATACACGCTCATGAGAAAAGCTAAACCGAAAAAGAGATACCTCCTTCCTGATCCTAAGTTCCAGGATACTTTGGTTACCAAGTTTGTTAACTACTTAATGGAACGTGGAAAGAAGTCCATCGCTTACAATGTATTTTATGCTGCCATGGACGTAGTGGAAAAGAAGACTAACGAAAGCGGTCTTGAAGTATGGAAGCGTGCTATGAATAATCTGATGCCTTCCGTTGAGGTTAAAAGCCGCAGGGTTGGTGGTGCTACTTTCCAGGTACCGGTAGAAATCCGCCCTGAGCGCAGAATCAACCTTAGCATTAAGTGGATGATTGATTACGCACGTCTGCGTGGTGAAAAAACAATGACGGATAAATTGGCAGGTGAAATTATTGCGGCTTCAAAAGGTGAAGGTGCCGCTATCAAGAAGAAAGACGATACCCATCGTATGGCAGAAGCCAACAAGGCTTTTTCTCATTTCAGATTTTAATTGAGGGAGACAGGATAACACAATGGCACGAGATCTTAAATACACCAGAAATATTGGGATTGCTGCGCATATTGATGCCGGTAAAACAACGACCACTGAGCGCATTCTTTATTATGCCGGTGTAAATCATAAAATCGGTGAGGTGCACGATGGTGCAGCCACAATGGACTGGATGGCACAGGAGCAAGAGCGTGGTATCACCATTACCTCTGCTGCTACCACCGTATATTGGAATTACCGTGGAAATAAATACCACGTTAACATTATTGATACGCCCGGTCACGTTGATTTTACCGTAGAGGTTAACCGTTCCCTCCGTGTATTGGATGGCTTGGTATTCTTATTCAGTGCAGTGGATGGCGTAGAACCTCAGTCGGAAACAAACTGGCGTCTTGCTGATAATTACAAAGTTGCACGGATTGGGTTCGTTAATAAAATGGATCGTGCCGGTGCAGACTTCCTGAATGTTTGCAAACAGGTTAAGGAAAAGCTTGGCAGCAAAGCAGTTGCATTGCAATTACCAATTGGTGCTGAAGAAAACTTCCGCGGTGTTGTTGACCTGGTTAATAACCGAGGCGTTATCTGGAATGAACAGGATAAAGGCATGACGTATGAAGTAGTGCCTATTCCGGATGACATGAAGGAAGAAGCAAAGGAGTATCGTGAGAAACTCCTGGAGGCTGTTGCCGAATACGATGAGTCATTAATGGAGAAATTTTTCGTTGACCCGGAAACCATTACTGAATCCGAAATACTGAATGCTCTTCGCAAGGCCACTATTGATATGGCCATCGTTCCTATGGTTTGCGGATCATCTTTTAAAAATAAAGGTGTTCAGACTATGCTCGATTATGTGATGGAACTGTTACCGTCACCACTCGATAAGGACAACATCATTGGTACGAACCCGGATGATGAATCTGAAGTTACCATTAAACCTGACGAAAAGGAGCCGTTTGTAGCCCTTGCATTCAAAATCGCTACCGATCCGTTCGTAGGAAGGTTATGTTTTATCCGTGCTTATTCAGGTGTATTGGAGTCGGGCTCCTATATCTATAATACCCGCTCGAATAATAAAGAGCGTATTTCTCGTGTATTCCAGATGCATGCCAACAAGCAGAATCAGATCGAGCGATTGGCTGCTGGTGATATTGGTGCCGTTGTAGGATTTAAGGACATCAAAACAGGGGATACCCTTTGCGATGAAAAGCGCAAGGTTGTATTGGAATCAATGGTATTCCCGGAACCTGTAATTGGATATGCTATTGAGCCTAAGAAGCAGGCTGATGTCGATAAATTAGGCATGGCAATTTCCAAGCTTGTAGAAGAAGATCCGACTTTACGCGTAAATACAGATCAGGAGACAGGACAGACTATTCTTCGCGGAATGGGTGAATTGCACCTGGAGATTATCATAGATCGTTTGAAGCGTGAGTTTAAGGTTGAGATCAACCAGGGTGCACCGCAGGTGGCGTACAAAGAATCGCTTACTGCTTCGGTAGAACATAAAGAAGTTTATAAGAAACAGACCGGTGGCCGTGGTAAGTTTGCCGATATCGTTTTTGAAATCGGTCCAAGAGAAGATGGTAAGGAAGGCCTTGAGTTTGTGAATGATATCGTAGGTGGTGTTATACCCCGCGAATTTATTCCGGCTGTTCAGAAGGGATTTGAGCAGGCCATGGTGAATGGTCCGTTGGCTGGATACCCGATAGATTCCATGAAGGTTCGCTTGTTCCATGGATCGTACCACGATGTGGATTCAGATTCACTTTCATTTGAATTGGCCGCCCGCATTGGTTTCAAGGAAGCTGCCCGTAAATGCGGTCCTCAGTTGCTGGAACCGATTATGAGTGTTGAAGTTCTTACACCGGATGAATTCACAGGTTCAGTTACTGGTGATTTGAACAGAAGAAGAGGTTTAATGAAGGGTATGGATACGCGCGGTGGTGCACAGGTTATTAAGGCTGATGTTCCGCTGGCTGAACTGTTTGGCTATGTAACGGACTTGAGAACGATTACTTCAGGACGTGCCTCAGCTACGTTAACGTTCTCGCATTATGCTCCGGTTCCGAAGAACCTGGCCGATAAAGTTATTGATGAAGTAAAAGGCGCTGTTGCCGTTAAATAAATATCTAAAAGACGTTTAGATCATGAATCAGAAAATCAGAATCAAGCTCAAATCTTACGACCACAACCTGGTTGATAAGTCATCTGAGAAAATTGTACGTGCTGTAAAGGCAACGGGCGCAGTGGTAAGCGGTCCAATTCCGTTACCAACCGAAAAGGAAAAATTCACCGTATTGCGTTCTCCACATGTTAATAAGAAGTCGCGTGAACAGTTTCAGCTTTGCACCTATAAGCGACTGGTTGATATTTATTCAAACAGCGCCAAGACAGTTGATGCATTAATGAAACTGGAACTTCCCAGTGGTGTTGATGTTGAAATCAAAGTGTAGCAAAAAAAACACAGTATTACCAGCCATTCTGATTTTTCGGAATGGCTTTTTTATTGCAGTTTTTTATGGAAGTATAATTCCTCATCCGGAAGTAATTCGGGATGAGCAATCTTCACAAGATCATTTAAGATTAGATCGGGTCGTAAATACCCCAGTTCCAGGTACTCGCTTCCGCCCTTGGCTCCTTTGCGGTAATCATAGGTATAAACGTTTCCATTTTTAAATGAATCAAAATGGGTATAACGCTCATCTGCTTCTTCAATTTCATGGAGTGATTGAAAGGAAGCAACTCCTATCCACAAATCGGCATGATGAGCTTTTTCAAACACGGATTCAAAACTTAATTCGAGGAACCCGTTTGATTCAGTGTCTGACCATAAATAGGAACATCCGGCATCTTTAAATAACTGCGCAGCGTAATTACGACCTCCAGGTAAGAACCAGGTATCACCGTATACAATGCCACTCATTACCGTTGGCTTGTCGGGTACATTTTCTACAAGATGTTGTGTGCCTGTATATGCCAATTCAATCTGTTGAAAAATTGAATCGGCCATTTCTTCTTTATTAAAAAACAAGGCCATGAATTTGATCCATTCCGCCCGGCCCAGGGGATGTTTTTCCAGGTACTCTGCATTCATAATTACCGGAATGCCCAATTCCTCCATCTTTTTGAATTGACCCAGTTCACCAGTTAATGAATAGGCCATAACAAAATCGGGCTTCAAAGTAGCCAGTCGTTCCATGTTCAGACCTTTATCTATTCCGAGTTCCGTTATCAGGCCTTCATCAATCCGTTTCCTCATTTTTTCTGAACTGATGTAATCGGTTGTAGGAAAACCAACTAATGCATTGCTTTCATCCAGGTAATCGAGTAAAGGTATGTGCGTAGTGGAAGTGCAGACAATCCGTTCAACCGGAACTGAAATCAATGTAGTTTCTGGATCAATTGCAGGGAGCGGTTCACCTTTCCTAACCAATAGATATTTGTATGTATCAGTTGAACCCGGAAAGGGATTTTTTACCTCAACCAGTCTGTGATTGCCAATACGTAAGATTCTGAATCGTTCTGCATAGCTAAGCTTGACTGTATCCGATGCAATTTCTGTAGTTTGCTTTTTCCCGGTTTGTTTGGAGCACGATAGAAAGCCAATAAAAAGTACAGTAATAAGTAAATAACTCTTCATGGATCGGATGTTAGTCGGCTTTCAAAGTGGCTATAAATTCTTTCAGTATAAAGCGGGCAGCATGCGGTGCACTTAGCTCCCGGTTACGTACCCTATATTCGGAATTCTGAAACAAGATGGACAGTTGCTTATCATCCGAAAGTTTGGTTTTAATGAGGTTGTTAAAGCATTCATGAAGCCAATGGATTTCCTGTTGTTGCCGTTTTTGTTGGAGCAGCCCTGTCTTATGTTGAAGTTTTATATAGTCGCTGATGGTATTCCATATTTCTTCAATTCCAGTTCCGCTTAATGCTGAACAGGTGAGTACTTTTGGCCTCCATCCGGATTCATCGGGTCGCAGCAAGTGAAGAGCATGTTGATAATCAGCCTGCGCTTCAGTGGCCCGTTTACTGTTATCCCCATCTGCCTTGGTAATGGCAAGTACATCGGCCATTTCCATTATACCTTTCTTAATTCCCTGTAATTCATCACCGGCTCCGGCCAGCATTAGCAGTAAGAAAACATCAGCCGTATTTTTAACAGCCGTTTCCGATTGTCCTATTCCCACTGTTTCTATCAGAATCAAATCAAAGCCTGCTGCTTCACATAGAAGAATGGCTTCCCGGGTTTTATGGGTAATGCCACCAAGGGCTTCTCCCGATGCAGAAGGACGAATAAAGGCCAACGGATTTTTTGACAATTCCTCCATTCTTGTTTTATCGCCCAGTATACTTCCCTGTGTTAACCGGCTGCTTGGATCAACCGTTAGTACAGCTATTTTCTTGTGATGATTTTGAATGAGGTACTTTCCAAAGACTTCGATAAACGTACTCTTACCTACTCCGGGAATCCCCGTAATTCCGATTCGTAATGAATTGCCGGTGTAAGGCAAAATTTTTTCAAGCACCTCTTCGATCAATTCCTGGTCTTCGGGGAGTTTACTTTCAGCAAGTGTAATGGCTTTAGCAAGAATAACTCGGTTTCCCGTAATTAATCCGGCAACATACTCATCTGAATTTAATCGGGCTTTCAATCGGATACGTGGGAATTAGTGCTATTAATTTCTAAATTTACTTAAATAGGGATTATGCCAATCAGCTAAATTTACTTAAATAGGGATTATGCCAATCAGGAAATTTCTACTGGATTCCGTTTTTGCAACTCTTTTTATCTTCGCAGTATTGTGGGGCATTCAGAGTATTTCTCAGATTAAACTATTCAATGCTTTTGATCCGATATCACAATCACTTGAAGATACAGAATTAACTGATTATGCATTTTCCAGGCTACGCGCTGATGACCCGCCTATCGATACCAATATAATTATTGTAAATACGGGCCTATTATCCCGAGAAATGGTGGGACGCCAGATCGAAATTCTAAGCGCCCTTGAACCTAAAGTAATTGCTGTCGATGTTATTTTTTCCTGTGATAATCGGCCTCGCGATTCAGTTAATTGCCCGGAAGCGTACGATACATTAGGTAATCAAATTTTGGGTAATGCTATAAAGAATGCCAAAAATGTTGTTATGGCGAACAAGCTTTTACAGAGTAAAGCACTGCGTCTGGATGAAAATCCGTATGAATATGATTCGCTTGAACATACAGATCCGGAATTGAGGACAAATGCCTATGAAGGTTTTGTGAACTTATTGACAAATGCCGATCACCAGGAAGACCTGAAAATCAACCGGGAATTTAATCCATACAAAATGGTTAACGGAGAAAGACAACTGGCATTCTCTGTAATGGCTTCTATGTTATTTGATTCAGTCAGGACAAAACGATTCTTGGAGCGCAACAAAGAAGTTGAGATCGTGAATTATCGGGGTAATATTGTTGATTGGCATGGAGCCTCAACTTACCCGGGCCGGTATATTGTTCTTGACGTTGAGCAAGCCTTG
>JALOMY010000225.1 GCA_025455225.1 Cyclobacteriaceae bacterium
GGAACCAAAGCACCTGAATTTAAACTTGCGGATGTTGTATCCGGAGAGGAGATTTCGTTAGCCAGTCATCGGGGTGAAGTCGCTACCGTAATCTTGTTTATTTGCGACCATTGTCCTTATGTGCGTCATATCAATGCACAATTAGTCAGGGTGGCTGCTGCTTACAAGACAAAAGGCATCCAGTTTATTGCCATCAGCTCCAACGATATAAAGCAGTATCCTGACGATGGACCGCAACACATGAAAGAAGTTGCCGTTCAGCTCGGTTATCCATTTCCCTATCTTTTTGATTCATCTCAGGAAGTAGCGCGGGCGTACGATGCCGCCTGTACGCCTGATATATTTGTTTAAGATAAGGAGTTGCTTCTTGTCTATCGTGGGCAGTTTGACAACTCCCGGCCAAAAAATAATTTACCGGTAAACGGCAAGGACTTAACAGATGCATTGGATGCCCTGATTGAAAACAGACCCGTTTCAACGGAGCAGAAGCCCGGTATAGGTTGCAACATCAAATGGAAACCGCATTAGTTCCTATTCAGAGTAAACTTAATTAACTTCATCGCCTGCAGAATGTAAACATGTTATGAAACGTCTTATCTTTTTTTGGCTTCTTTTGATTTCACCAATACTTCTTGCTCAGCCAAAGGAAACCTGGCGTAAACTCTTTAATGAGAAAGATCTGAGCGGCTGGAAAGTGCTTAATGGAAAAGCCCGTTATGAAGTACAGGATAAAATGATTGTCGGCACAACGGTCGCCAATGAGCCCAATTCTTTTTTGGTTACGGAAGAGCAATTCGGAGATTTTATTCTTGAGCTGGAGTTTAAAATTGATGAAGGAACCAATTCAGGAATTCAGTTCAGAAGTGAAAGTAAAGCCGACTATCAGAACGGACGCGTACATGGTTACCAATACGAAATCGATCCCACTGCACGCGCCTGGACCGGTGGTATTTATGATGAAGCACGAAGAGATTGGTTGTATCCGTTGGAATATAATCCGCAAGCAAAGAAAGCTTTCAAAGCCGGGCAATGGAATACAGCACGAATTGAGAGCATTGGTACAACCCTACGAACCTATATAAACGGAATTCCAGCTGCCCATGTGGTTGATAATAAAACCCTGAAGGGTTTCATAGCCTTGCAGGTTCATTCGGTGAACACGCCAGAAGAAGCAGGAAAGCATGTCTACTTCCGGAACATTCGAATCCATACCAGTAATCCAAAGTCCTCGCCATTAGATTCCATTTTTGTTGTCAACCTGATACCCAATACCCTTAGTGATCAGGAATTGAAGAATGGTTTAACCTTGTTATGGGATGGAAAGACAACCAATGGGTGGCGGGGCGCATACAAAGAAAAATTTCCGGATAAGGGCTGGATTATTGAAGATGGTGTTCTTAGCGTTGTGAAATCAGGCGGAGGTGAATCGGTTAATGGTGGAGATATTGTTGCCGTTAAACAATACGGAGCATTTGATCTTCAGTTTGAATTTAAATTAACTGAAGGCGCAAACAGCGGGGTTAAGTACTTTGTAACCGAGAGTGAAGGAAATAAGGGTTCTGCCATTGGGTTGGAGTACCAGATATTGGATGATACCCGCCACCCTGACGCTAAAGAAGGTGTAGTAGGAAACCGAACGTTAGCCTCCCTGTATGATTTAATTCCCTCCGTTAAGATTCAACGAGGCCAACGCAAAATCGGAGAATGGAACCAGGGACGAATCGTTGTCCATCCGGACAATCGCATAGAGCATTGGTTGAACGGGTATAAGGTAGTGGAGTATCAACGCGGCACACCCATCTATCAGGCCCTGGTTGCGCGAAGCAAATACGCGATATGGCCTAACTTCGGAATGGCAGATAAAGGATTTATTTTATTGCAGGATCATGGAGATGCCTTGTCGTTCAGAAGCATTAGGATTAAAGAATTGAAATAGAATTACAGGTTGTTATTGGATCCTTGCTTACTGAAAGGAATAGATACTGATGGATATTACCTTTCAATCAGTATCTATCTTCTTCTAAGAATATCCATCGATATCAGTTAATATCAACAAGTATCTTGAAGATTAAAAACCAGAAAACATATGAAGAACACCAGGCGAGCATTCTTGAAGAAAACAACGCTGGCTGCTGCAGGAACTGCTATTGCGTTCAGTGCGAAAAGTTATGTTAACATTCTCGGGGCCAATGACCGGGTTCGCGTTGGCGTTATCGGTTTTTCAGATCGGTTTCGGTATTCGCTTTTGCCTGCCTTTTTAAATCACCACACTGAATTGAATTTCGATATCACTGCGCTGTCCGATATCTGGAAGATCAGGCGCGATGAAGGTCAGGTATATCTTAAGGAAAAATTAGGTCATGATGTAAAAGCTTTTCGTAACAACGAAGAATTATACGATTCCAAAAATACGGATGCAGTCATAATCAGTACAGCCGATTTTCAGCATGCCCTTCATACCATTGAGGCTGTTCGGGCTGGTTGTGATGCATATGTAGAAAAGCCGTTTGCCGAAACCATGGAAGATAACCGTGCGGCTTTAAAAGCAGTGAAAGAAACTGGTAAAATAATACAGATCGGGTCGCAGCGAAGAAGCGGTGCCAACTATCATGCGGCTGCTAACTTCATTCAAAGCGGTAAGTTCGGGCCCATTACCATGGTTGAACTTACGTGGAATGTGAACCAGCCAGGCCGATGGCGCAGGCCACAATTGGTTACACAACTCAAAGAAGCCGAAACCGATTGGAAACGCTATCTCATAAACCGCCCTGTTGTACCGTTTGATGCACGTAAGCACCTGGAGTATCGCTTGTTCTGGCCTTATTCTTCAGGCATGCCCGGGCAATGGATGAGTCATCAGATCGATACTGTGCATTGGTTCACCGGATTAAAGCACCCACGGAGCGTTGTTGCCAATGGCGGTGTTTATTTCTGGAAGGACGGGCGCGAAAACTGGGATACCATGACGGCCGTGTTTGATTATGGACCGGAGAATGATCCGTCTACAGGTTTCCAGGTTGTATTTAGTTCACGCATGCATAACGGTGTGGAACGGCCAACAGAAATTTATTTTTCTAATGGAGGCGAGCTAAACCTCATTACGAATAGAGTATCCCCGAACGGAGGGTTAACCGAAAATTTTGCGCGAGCTATGAATCTGCAACCGAACCTGTTGCCGGAAGTCACCTTAGAAGACCCTTCCGTACAGACGGTATCAAGCGCCAATACGGGTGGAGACATCACCACATCCAATCATATGCGTAACTGGATGGAGTGTGTGCGATCACGTAAGCAGCCCAATGCTCCTGTGGAAGCGGGGTATCAGCACTCCATTGCATGCATCATGACGACAGCAGCAGCTCGTACAGGAGATAAAGCTACTTTTAATGAAACGACACAAGAAGTAATGGCAGGTGGAAAAATTTTTAAGTATTAGCATGAACAACCTCCAACCCATTAGCTTAGTGCGGAATCAATTCAACTATGGCATCAACAAAAATTATTGTAAACAATAACGGATCCTTGAAAGTAGAAGGAGATTTTGAGATTTCGGATACCCAAGGCAATGTGTACGGCCTTCAGGGAAGGACCATTGTATCGCTTTGCCGTTGCGGGCTTTCCAAAAACAAACCTTTCTGCGATGCATCGCACAAGGGAAATTTTGAGCACGAAGCAAAAGCTTTTGAACTGCCTCCCAGGAAATCCTGAATCAGCAGATAATCACTCGACAGGCATTTTACCAGCACATTCCGGGCTTTATACTATGGGGCGTTAATTGTTTTGTTTAACTTCGGTTAATCATTTCCAAACCAAACCCCCATTAATCATGAACAAAGTGCTGAAATATTTCGGCTATCTGCTGCTTTTTATTGTATTGGCAGTAGGGGCCATCCTCATGTATGTCAGTATGGCTTTGCCGGATGTTGGCGAAGCCGAAGATCTGAAAATTGAGTACACCCAGGAGCGCATTGACCGCGGCAGATATCTGGCTAATGCGGTAATGCTCTGCATGGATTGCCATGCTGAACGCGATTTTTCAAAATTCTCCGGGCCGCCTAAGGATGGAACATTAGGGAGTGGTGGAGACCGGTTTGATCAAACCATGGGTTTTCCAGGTGTTTTCTACGCGAAGAACATTTCACCGTATGGCGTAAGCCGGTATACGGATGGCGAGCTTTACCGTGTAATAACTACCGGTGTAAATAAAGATGGAAAAGCCATGTTCCCGGTTATGCCGTATTTATACTACGGCAAAATGGATCCTGAAGATATTTATAGTGTGATTGCTTATATCCGCTCCCTGGAGCCTGTAGAGAAAGAAATACCCGAGTCTAAAGCAGACTTTCCATTTAACTTTATCGTCAACACCATACCGCATCAAGCTCAACCCCAACAGCGTCCGGATAAATCGGACTGGATTGCTTACGGTGCATATATGACCAACGCTTCAGGCTGTATTGAATGCCATACCAATGTTAATGGAGGACAGATCATTAAGGAACTTGCATTTTCGGGTGGACGTGAATTTCAGTTTCCCGATGGATCAGTATTACGTTCCATGAACATCACACCAGATAAAACCGGAATAGGTACCTGGACTGAAGAGAAATTTGTACATCAATTCAAGCAGTATGCGGATTCATCCTATGTGATACCCTCGGTGGCGCCCGGTGAATACAATTCCATTATGCCGTGGATGATGTATGCCCATATGGAAGAAGATGACCTCAAAGCCATCTACGCTTATCTGAAAACCGTTAAGCCGATTGAAAATATTGTTGAGCGGTTTACGCCTTCAGAAAAATAAGGGTAAACAGGAATCACCGAAAACATCCGATGATTCCTGTTTTACAATTGACGTTGCCGGTTTATAGCAAAGCTCACGTATTCTTCTTTTAAGTGCGGGGATTGCAGCACGAACCTCCGGAGAGAGTTCAACGGATAGGGGCTGTATTGAATTCACGGAAACAACAAAGAGATAAATATCCGGAAGTTTATCCAACAGGGTAAGCGATTCAACCAGGTCTTTTAATCCGATTTCATGTGTACTCATTGCTTTAGGAAAATCAGATGCAAATCTTGGCCGGATTAATTGAATCGTTCCTGCCGGTTTATTGTCAAGCGTGGCATCAATGAGAATTACCCTTGGGTACGATTCAATGCATTCCATTAATTGAAAGCCAGCAGTACCACCATCAAGCACATCGGCCAGGCCATGGTTTCAGGTATTTCTTCCTGAAGTTCACGGGCAACATGCACGCCAAGACCTTCATCACCCATCAGGTAGTTGCCTACGCCCAGAATCAATGTGTCGTTTTTCTTCTCCATCGATGAATACATCTTTCGTTTATACTTTGTAGATAGGAGTGTCTTTCTGACTTCGTGGTTCAATTAGAAGCGACACTATACAGTCAAATAAATGAGTCACGAAGTCACATAGGACATAAAGCATCATACGGTTTTAATGTGAACCAGATTCAGTTCTTTTTCTTTGTTTCTTTTGCTTTATCGGCTTCAAATATTTCTTCTTCAATGAATTTCCATCCTCCACCCATAGAAGATATCTCACCTCGTCCTTCCACATAATCGTGAT
>JALOMY010000226.1 GCA_025455225.1 Cyclobacteriaceae bacterium
CAACAGACTCAACTGTTCAACTCCAGGAAAAGGAGACGGAATCTGAAGAAATTATCTGGGAGGATAACGATGAGGATGACGATGAATGGTATTCAAACCACGGTCGTCAACATAGTAGAAAGACCCATCATTCCATTAACTTCGACCTGGGTGTAAATAATTATCTGTCGGATGGAAAATTCCCGGATGAATCCGATGAATTGTATACCGTGCGTCCGTGGGGTTCCTGGTATGTTGGTATTAACTCGATTCAACATACACCCATTAGCGGCAAACTTTACCTGGAGTGGGGATTGGGTATCAGCTGGTATAATTTCAAATTTGAACAAGACAATGTGCTTATTTCCAAATCGGAAGATGGTCTTGTTTTTACTGAGGATACTCGCGATGTTCAGTTCATTAAAAGTAAACTTACGGCAAGCTATATAAATGCCTCATTAGTACCGGTATTTGATTTCGGGGGGAGAGGAATCAAAACCCGGGTATGGGATTCGTATGGCAGTAAATTCCGGATTGGTTTAGGTCCTTATGCCGGTTACCGTATCGGAAGTCACTCCAAACTGGTTTATGATGATGGTGATAAAGAAAAAGATAAAGACTTCAACAATTTTTACCTGAATAACTTCCGCTATGGATTACGACTTCAACTTGGAATTTACTCAACGGATTTATTTATCAATTACGATTTGAATGAGTTATTCAGCACTTCAAAACCCAATAATCCCAGCTTGAATGCATTTAGTTTTGGAATAGTATTTTAAATTTAGAAAACCTCATTTGGTAACAGGCCCGGTTTATTCGGGCCTTTTTATTTCCATCACACTCCTTGTAAAGCTAAACTCATGTTTAATTTCGAAATAATATTTAATCATGACCGTAAAAGTTGAAATGCATACTAATGTTAGGTAGGAGAATGTTTCAGCTCAGTCCAACGTCAATTAATGAATCGTAAAATTGCACATGCACTTTTGTCTGGCTTGAGTTATTTCTATCAATTAATGCTCACTTAGTGAGAACTTATATTTTCAATTCATGACAGGTAATAGGTTCGAAATGATCAGCCGGGATATTAACGAGTAGGGCCTTCAAATTAATCTATTGAAGTTTCAGGGTCTGACTTATTTCGTATATTTTTGCTTGTTAACTATGGCAGAAACAGTAACAAGTCTATCCAGGAAAGAACAAGTAATCCGTAAGGCAGCCGAATTGTTTAAAGAAAAGGGCTACTCTGCGGCATCCATGCGCGACCTGGCCCAGAAACTTGGGATCGAGGCAGCCAGTTTGTATTCGCACATCAAATCAAAAGAAGAGATCTTACGCACCTTATGCTTCGACATGGCTGCCGAATTCAGGGCTTCTCTGGCCGAAGTCGAGAAGAAGCAGGTTTCAGCAAGCGAAAAATTGCGCCTGGGAATTATTGGCCATGTTAAAGTAATGGCCAAAGACCTCACGGCATCAGCCGTTTTCATGAATGAACACCGCCATTTAAGCCAGCCTTCATTGCGGGAATTCTTACTCTTACGTATCAACTACATCAACCGGTTCAAGCAATTCATTGAAGATGGTATCGCTTCCGGAGATTTCAAGAAAAATATCGATACCAAACTGGCGGTGATGACGCTGTTCTCTTCTTTGAACTGGATGCCCCTCTGGTTCAGTCCTGAAAGTACCATTGAACCTGAAAATCTGGGCACACAATTGGCCGATATGCTAATAAACGGCCTGAAACAAAACCCCTGATCATCTTGTTCTTCAACTAACAGTTGTTAGTTTTGCTTATTAAATCAGATGACAGATGTACGGAGGTGGAAATACCTTTGAGGGAATTAAAACCGATAGCCTCGCACAGGAAGATCCCATAAAATTACAAGTTTTTGAAGCCCGCATAGCCCGGGGGGAAAAGATTGAACCTACCGATTGGATGCCCCAATTGTACCGGAAACAACTCATCCGTATGATCGAGCAGCATGCACATAGTGAAATTATTGGGGCATTGCCCGAAGGTACCTGGATTACCCGTGCCCCCGGGTTTAAACGCAAACTGGCATTAATGGCAAAAGTGCAGGATGAGGTTGGACATGCACAACTTTTATACAGCGCTGCAGAAACACTTGGAAAATCGCGTGAAGAAATGATTCAGGATCTGATTACGGGCAAGTCCAAGTATTCAAACATATTCAATTATCCGGCCTTTACGTGGGCTGACTCCTGTTTCATTTCATGGTTAGTCGATGCGGGAGCCATCGTTAATCAATTAGCCAATGCAAAAGGTAGCTATGGCCCTTACTGTCGTGCACTGGAACGTATATGTGCTGAAGAATCCTTTCATCTGAAATACGGTCATCATTGTGTTATCTATCTGGCTTCAGGTACACCGAAACAACGCCAAATGTTCCAGGAAGCACTTAACCGGTGGTGGGCTCCTATGATGCATTTCTTCGGACCTTCCGATAAAATTTCCGCTCATACTGAGATACTGATGAAGTGGAAGGTAAAGATGGCGTCCAATGATGATATGCGGAATCAGTTTCTTGATATGTATGTACCTAAAATCTGGGAACTTGGATTCACAATACCCGATTCGAAACTGAAGAAAAATACAGAAACAGGTCGATGGGAATATACTGAGCCCGACTGGGAAGAATTTAAACGTGTGATTAATGGTGATGGCCCTTGCAATAAAGAACGCCTGGAAGTAAGACGTATTGCGGAAGAACGCGGTCGCTGGGTGCGTGAAGCATTGAAGGCACCAAAGACTTCTTACGTTACCCCGCTTGCTTAAAAGTTATGCGCCAGCAGAAGTGTGGCGATTGTAAATACAGATATGAATTCACTTGATCCCCGGGTAAAACGGTTACCATCAACTGGTATTGTTGGGCAGGTTGAACCAAAAGCCCCCCTTGATCAGTTCGGAACATTTGAGGTTTTTGTGCAGCCCCGCGAGGGTAAACCATTTCAACATGAAGGCATAGTGCACGCGCCTAACCTTGAGATGGCATTTGTTCTTGCCAAGGAAGCCTTTACGCGAAGATTTACCTGTACTTCGATCTATGTTGCAGATACACGGGATGTTTATGTTTCTCCCATGACGGAAGGCAATGAAAATGTATTTCAGTTGATTCCGGAAACCCCATCACAACCTGGTGAAAAAGAATCCTATGAAATCTACCAATTGCCTAAGCGCGGTAAACAACATATACACATTGGTGCTGTAATGGCCTCCAATCCAACTGAAGCCATGAGCGAAGCGAAAGTAAAATTTCAATCCGATAAGGTGGTGTATAATATTTGGGCCATCCCTACAACTTCTATCCGATTTACCAATCCTGAAGAAAAGGAGCTGTGGCTTACACTTCCTGAGAAAAAATTCAGAGATGCTTCCGATTATAAAGGAGGTGATAAGCTGAAAGAATTTCTTGAACGTTCAACTACAACATTAAGGTCATAATCCTTCCGGATATGAATGAAAATGCATTAAAAGAGCTTCTCTATAAAATTGCAGATGATCAACTTATACTGGGACATCGCAATTCTGAATGGACCGGGATGGGCCCACTGCTGGAGGAAGATATTGCCTTCTCTTCTATGGCTCAGGATAAAATTGGTCAGAGTTACGCGATTTACACTATCCTGCATTCGTTAGGAGAACAAGATCCGGATACGATTGCTTTTACCCGAAATGCAAATCAGTTTCACAACAGTATTCTTACTGAACTTCCCAATGGCGAATACGACTTCAGTTTAATTCGGCACTTTTTATACGATACAGCTGAAATCATCCGCTTTGAGATGCTTACGCATTCTTCGTACACTCCTCTGGCGGAGTTGGCAATAAAAATACGAGCCGAGTTAAAGTACCACACTTTACACGCCAATACCTGGATCAAGCAATTAGGCAGTGCAACAGAAGAAAGCATAGAAAGACTTCAAAAGTCACTTGATTACGCAATGCCTTATGCTCTTGGCATCTTCGAAGAATCTCCTTACGAAGCTGAGATTATTAAATCCGGCATCTTTGCTGGCGAAAAAGCTTTGTATGAAACATGGAAACAAAACATTGAAGCGGTAATTGATCAAACCCGACTTCATTTAGCCGACTGGAGTCTCCTAAAGCCTGTATTAGGCGGCCGACTGGGTAACCACAGCGACCATCTTCAACCCTTACTGGATGAAATGAGTGAAGTATTCCGAATTGATCCTTCTGCAGAATGGTGAACATAGCTATTGAGAAATAAGGAATCAGCAATGGCAAATCCATATTCCATCGATCAGATTTATTCCTGGCTCGAAGAAGTTAAAGATCCGGAAATCCCGGTACTATCCCTGGTTGACCTGGGTGTTATTACCCGGGTTGAAGTGACCGGTGAGGAAGTTAAAATTGAAATGACACCAACCTTTGTGGGGTGCCCCGCCATGGACCTGATGAAACAGGAAGTTTTGGATGTACTCAACAACAACGGGGTAAAAAAAGCTGAAGTTATTATTTCATTCAAAGAACCATGGAATTCAGATAAAATCAGTGAAAAAGGAAGGCAGGCTTTAAAGCAATTCGGACTTGCCCCTCCTCCTTCCGGCAAGAACCTTTTTACCGATCTGGATGTACTTGAACATGCCCAATGCCCCCGGTGTAACGGCAACCATACAGAATTAAGAAGCCCCTTTGGTCCAACGCTGTGCCGTTCAATCCATTATTGTTTGGATTGCAGGGAAGCCTTTGAACAATTTAAACCTCTTTAAAATTAAGTATTTCTGTAATTTTAGACGGATTTAAGAACTGCATACTAAAGTCAGAAATATTACCACTAACTTTTCTGAATCAATGACGTATTGGATTCAGAACCCAGGCTCATGTTTACGAGGACAAATTCTTTAATTGCTCTATTTATTACCGGATTATGCCTGCTTAATCTCCGGTGCACTGAGAAAAAGTCAGATACCAGACAAACCACCTTTACGGAAGCCGATTCCGTTACCGAGGTTCTTCTCGATTTGCAAGACAGCATCCTGATTACATGGAATCTAATGATCAAGGATGACAACTATAAAATTAAAGCCATGAAAGGGCTGCTTCATGAACTGGAAGTAGTGAATGAAGTCGATCCGGGCGAGGCTAAAGCTCTCCAAAAACGAATTGATCAGTTAACTAAAATCCGGTATACTCCAAAAACGATTGAATACGAAAATGTAGTT
>JALOMY010000227.1 GCA_025455225.1 Cyclobacteriaceae bacterium
TCGGCTGCAAATAATTCAGGATCGATGGTGAGGCGTTCCAATAAAGCGGCCGACACCGAATTGCATCCATACAAGGCCGGATGCCCGGGTAAATTCCAACGCCCGCCATAACGCTTAGCCCCTTCACCACTGACATCACAAAACTCTGTTCGCGCCAATCGGTAAATGATCATACCGCAATGCCATGCTGCAACCGCATGATTTCGGTTTTGAGAAGGATAACGCCTTCGGTAACATCGATTAAATCAATTGGCTTAATGTTTCCAATACTAAAGAGGGGACGATCCATCCACCTGCGAAAGCCATCTTCTCCGAAGTATTCAATACCCATGGCATAAAGCTCAGCCAGTGCGTACATTTTTTCGGATTGCACCACATCAAAAACGGCAGTTCGCTGAATTGTTTTGGACGATACCGCCAACGCAGAAGCAAGAGTTTCGTTATCAAGACCGGTAACTTCTTTTAAACGATCAAACGATTTTTTACGCAACCCTTTACGAAACGTATCAACCCGGCTTAAAGGCTCATTTACTTTGACGGGCTCTAAATCTAAAATCTGGTGAACCGCCAGTTGCTGAGCCTTTTCATAAGCAACTGCAGGTTCATGCACTGAAGTGGTTGTCTTTTTCTGGTTAGATTTTCTCGCCTTCATGCTTCGGAAATTTGTCCACTAATATAACGTATTTTGTCCGATCTATGTTCCTCCTTTTTAACAATAAAAAAGGGCCGTAAAAACAGCCCTTTCTTTCTTCTTCATTAATCAATAAATGGTATTATTCCATTCCCGGTTGTTTGATTACGAAACCGGTTTTCGCTTTTTCATCGGCAACAATTTTCCGAACATCCGCGAGAAGTTTCTTTGCATCGTAAACAATACCGTCTTTCACGGTGTATTTAACGCCACCAACCCGAATTGCTTGATTATCTTCCGATAGCTTGATGGCACCTGTTCCATACAGCACCTGAAGGTTCTCCAACGGATTCTGATCAACAATGACAAAATCTGCGAGTTTGCCAACCTCCACCGAACCTAAATCTTTTTCAACACCCAGCGCTTGTGCCCCATATAATGTTGCAGAACGTATTACTTCCAGCGGGTGAAAACCTGCCTCACGCAACAACTCCAGTTCACGGATGTAGGCAAAGCCATACAATTGGAAAATAAACCCGGAGTCGGAACCGGTAGTTACACGGCCACCACGGTTCTTATACTCATTTACAAATTTCATCCACAACTGATAGTTTTCTTTCCACGCCACCTCTTGTTCAGTTCCCCACGCAAACCAATACGAGCCATGTGCTCTTCGGTTGGGCTGATAGAATGTCCACAACTGAGGAAGTGTATATTCCTCATGCCACTCGGCCCTTCGTGCCCGGTGAAGATCACGGCTGGCTTCATAGATATTAAAGGTGGGATCGAGTGTGAAATCCAGTTTCAACAGTTCATTCATTACGTTATTCCAATGTTCAGAATATGGAGGAGCTGCCTGCTTCCACAGCTTACCGGCATTTTCAAAACGGTGCTGTTCATTCTGATAATTATAATCCAGCGGGTAATCCTGGATGGTGCGATCCGTAAATAAGGCTTCGGGTAATCCGTACCAATGTTCCATGCTGGTCAATCCAGCACGGGCTGATTTAACCACATTCCAGCGTGCCACATCCATCTGGGCATGGTGACACGCGGAGCGTAACCCCAGTTTTTTATTTTCTTCCAAAGCAGCTTGCATGATGTCGGGTGCAGCGCCAAAGAATTTGATGCCATCGGCACCCTTTGCTTTGTTGGCACGAACCCATTCACGCGCCATTTCGGGTGTGCTGATCGGTTTCTCACTTCCTGCCCCGAAGGCTGTATAGGCATGGAGGCGTGGAGCGGTAATCAGATTTTTTGCGCTTTTTGCCCGTTGATCGAGCACCCAATCCAATCCATTACCGGCTGATGGATCGCGCACCGTAGTAATGCCGTGACCCATCCATAATTTAAATACATATTCAGCATTCGGAGCCTGGCTTCCACCAATATGGCCATGCATGTCAATAAAACCAGGCATCAGGTACATACCTTCGCAATTCAGTTCCTTACCCCCCGCCTCCAGTTTGGGCCTCCGGTCAGCGGAAATCGGCACACCGGGATATCCCACATTCACAATTCGCTCAATTCGGTTTTGACGAACGATAATATCCACTGGCCCGATGGGCGGTGCACCCGTACCATCAATCAGGGTAACACCCCGAATAATCAATTGCGGATAAGGGCCATCACCTTCCTTAATTTCAGGTGCTTTGGCAACCCGGTCCTGGGCATACGCTACCAAGCTTAGGAATGTGATCAGGTAAAAAATCTTCTTCATAGGTTTTGGTTAAGGTCGATAAGCTAAACAAGTTCTGCGGAAAAGAAAACGCCAGACAAGACCACTGGACAAGCAAACCCTTACATTTCGCTTGAGTCATCCTTTCTAAATAAAATCCAGATTTAGATACAAAAAGCATTTTTTTTAATCATTTGGTCCTATTTTAATCCATTTTCAACCGATTACGATAATTTTTTAGTTTGACTAGTTCATTTTTGACCCTGTTCTTAGGAAATTGACACAAATTTCTGAACCACTACCCATATGAGTAAACCTAAAACGCGTTACATCATCATCTTTGGCCTGATCGTTTTTCTCCAGATCATTTCGTTAATGTCCTCCAGTCATACGTTTCCACAAACCGGAATTGATCAGATTGACAAGTCGGATACAGCCTGGATGATTGTTGCTACAGCTTTCGTTTTATTCATGACTCCGGGGCTCTCCTTCTTCTATGGAGGAATGGTGAGCTATAAAAACGTAATCTCCACGATGCTGCAAAGCTTCATTGCATTAGGCGTTATCAGTCTATTATGGTACCTCGTAGGATTTAGTCTCGCTTTTGGTGACAGTTATTACGGACTTATCGGTAACCCGGCAACGTTCTTCAGTTTCAATAATGTAGGACTCGCTCCGAATGAAAATTTCTCTGCCACTATACCCTTTCTGATTTTTGCCCTCTTCCAACTTAAGTTCGCCATCATCACACCTGCTTTGATTACAGGAAGCTTTGCAGAACGTGTTAAGTTCACTTCCTATCTCATTTTCATGTGCCTGTTTGCCTTATTCATTTACACTCCGCTTGCACACTGGACCTGGCACCCGGACGGATTTTTACGGAAATGGGGAGTGCTTGATTTTGCAGGTGGAACAGTTGTGCATATGTCGGCTGGTTTCGCTGCGCTGGCGGGTGCTTATGTTTTGGGCAAACGTGAAGTGAAAATCCATCAACCTGCCAACATTCCATTCATTATTCTGGGAACCGGTATGCTCTGGTTTGGATGGTTTGGATTCAACGCGGGTTCTGCCCTGGCGGCAGATGGACTTGCCGTACAGGCTTTTGCGACTACGAACATGGCCTCTGCTTCAGCGATGATAACCTGGGTAATGTTTGACGCCCTCGTTGGCCGTAAGATTTCAGCGATGGGCGCTTGCATCGGTGCCGTGGTTGGACTGGTGGCTATCACACCGGCAGCTGGTTTTGTTACCATAGGCCAAAGTGTATTTATCGGATTTGCTGCCGCCATTGTCAGTAACCTGGCTGTTTATTACAAACAACGTACGTCACTTGACGATACGCTGGATGTTTTTCCTTGCCACGGAGTTGGCGGCATTGTTGGAATGATTTTAACCGGTGTCTTTGCCAAAGATGTAGGGCTTATCTATGGAGAAACAACCACGTTTCTTTATCACCTGCTGGCCATGGTCATTGTAGGTGTATTTACATTCTTTGGCTCATTGCTGATTTTCAGAATCACTTCCTGGATTACCAAACTTCGGGTAACCAAGGAGGAAGAAAATATCGGGCTTGATATATCCCAGCACGCAGAAACACTGAGTGTGGTGCCCAGCAACAATTGATTCCCTCTCTTTCCAAGAGGCTGTCTCAATAGTTATAAAATACGTCATCGCGAGCGAAGCGTGGCGATCCCCTAACGATTTCTGCAATCTAATTGGGGATTTCTCACTTCGTTCGAAATGACGTTGGACTTTTGAGACAGACTCATTTTTTTTCATTTACATGATAAAGGTATTTAGCCAATTCATGGTCTACGCTCTCCTGGTCATTCCACCAATTCCGGCTGTAGATTCGCAGGCTGGTCCAGTTTTTTTGTTTCAATAGTGCCGGCATGTAAACATGTGGATCTTTTGCTGTAAGTGCTTGCTGGAATAAACCATCATCAGTAAGAATTACACCAGCCGGAGCTGTAGATTGCATAACCGTAAGGTCTGCGAATGGCAAAATGCCGGTAACTAAATGAAGGTTGTATTGAGTATTCCTATCTTGTCTGGCAAGATGGGTGTTCAGATACCAATCTGAATTTTGGCGTACTGTAATTGGAGGTGAGGGAACAAATTTTCCGTTGGAAACATCACGCGCATAAGCAAGGTACTCGCGCAATAATTTCGGTCCTTCGTTTTTGATTCCTTCTGTGTGTAAATCTTCCGGCCAGATACTTGCCACGATAACAATACTTTCACGGGCACGCGTAATCGCCACGTTCAGCCGGTTTTCACCACCCGCAACATTCAGGCTTCCAAACTGCATATTCAGTTTGCCTTTATCATCGCGAGCATATCCGATTGAAAATAAAATGATATCTCGTTCATCACCCTGAACATTTTCAATGTTCTTCACAAATAAAGAAGACGGTAATGATATACCGCGTTCAAGTGCCATTCGTTCGAGTACATCCTGAATCAAAACTTGCTGAGGCATGTTAAAGCTTACAATCCCAATCTCCTTATCCGGGGAGTCAGCCAGAAACTGAAATACCAATTCAGTTACCTGTTCAGCTTCCGGATAATTGCATTGATTCTCCCATCTTCCATCAATCTTATGGTAATGAATTGCCGGACGATTTTGTTCCATGGCCTTTTTATCCGGCAGTAACCGAAGTTTTCCCGAATAGAAATGATGGTTGGAAAAATCGATTAGCTCAAGGCGCTTGCTTCGGTAATGCCCCTGAAGATTTACGTTTTGGAGATACTTTCCACATAATTCTAAAAGTGAATCGGATTCCAGTTCGGGTTCTTCGGAGTCTTCTTCCCAACGGGCCTGGTAAAGTTCAAACGGACGAAGTTGTTTATCATCACCTGCAA
>JALOMY010000228.1 GCA_025455225.1 Cyclobacteriaceae bacterium
ATTTTCAGCCCCGGTTGCCGGTGGGCAGATAACCGAACAACATTATACCCAGGGCATGTTGTTCATTGAAATGTACGATGCTAAAACACAGAAACTTTTATGGCGTGGCTGGGCTGAAGAACAGATATCCTATAAAATTGATCTGGAAGCCGATATCCGGAAAGCCGTAAAAGACATCTTTATTCGTCTTCCGGTTAAACATAAATAATTCCTCTTCTTTAATCGACTTCACTTATCGGTTACAATTGCATTATTAATGCGCCACCCTGGATTGCCTTACAAGAATTCATTTCGAGTGGTCACACTCTTTATAATAATAAGAAACCAGGAATAATAATGGTTGAATTACCGAACGGTAAGCATTCTTGAATTCAAAGAGGATATTCTGTTTGAAAAAACATAAAATTGTTTTTCAGAACCCGCTATTTCTCCGGCTTAAAAATTTTCGAAAGCGGAACGGCCGTAATTCCATGAAGGAAAATGCTTATCGTAACCGTGAGACTGATCACCGAAATGATGCGCTCATACCCTGCTGCACCCAGCATCAGCGTCACCATTAACAGGTACAGTACGGAAGCAATGCCCCTCGGGCCAAACCAGCCGATGAACCAGACGGTTTTCTGATCCAGACCGGATCCGATCAAACTCAGAGCCACCGGAATCATGCGGATAACCGTCAGGCTCAGGATGGCATAGACCAACGCGCGCCAATCCCAGTATGGAAAGGAAAGTGGGATGAGGATCATACCAAATAACAGAAAGATGAACAGCACCATGATCTGGCTTTGCGCTTCACCAAATTCACGGAGGCGTTCGCGGATTACCTCACTTCGTGTACCCAGCATCAAACCCGCAAAATAAGCTGCAATAAAACCGTTGCCGTGAAGCAATTCAGCAAGGGAATACGCCAGGATGGCGATGGCCATTGAAGACAACATCTGGTAGGTTGAATTCATCCATCCCTTGTCGGATGCGATCTCCACCAGCCTTCCGCTTAACCAGCCCACCAAACCACCAACAAGAGGGCCGAACACAAATTGCCGGGCAACAAATCCAAGCCAGTACGTTGTATCCAGGCCTTCACCTGCTTCACCCGATAACACGGCCAGGCACACAAGAATAAGCGGCAGGGCAATACCGTCATTTAAACCGCTCTCCACATTGATGGTTTGCCGGATACGTTGCGGAACCTGCTGCCCTGTAACTACAGCCTGGCCCAGGGCAGCATCGGTTGGCGACAAAATGAATGCCATCAGTACAAGCGCCCAAACGGGCTGATCAGGGAATATCGGAATTGCCAACAATGCCCCGGCAACCATAGTTAACGGCAAGCCTATGCCTAACAACCGCGTGGGAAGACTTCGGTCAGCAATAAGCCGCTTGAGATTTATCGTTGATGCGTCAATGAACAACACCAATATCAAGGTAAGTTCTGCAAGCACTTTAACATAACCGGCTTTGGGGCCTGCTTCCAGCAATTCGAAATTCAGAAAACTTGCGCCAATACCCACAGCAACAAACACCATTGGTGCACTGATAATGGATTGAGCCGAAAGCCTGGAGAAAATTCCAAAGCCCAGTATCAGCAGGGCCATGAACACAAAAATGGGGTGCTCCGTCATACCGTTTCTTCAGTTAAATTCCTGGTTAAGATAACCATTAAACGCTTTCACTCATCAGCCGGCTTTGTGGGGTTAAGAAACATTTTGTACCTCAGCTGAAGAATATTGTCCGCACGGATAAAAGAATCATCCAGTTCATCCCTCGAAGATTGAAGGGTGTAAATTAACTCAAACCGGTGCTTGTAGTTCAAACGATACCCTAAGCCCGTTCGAGCCCTTCTGCGGTTGGCATATCGCTCGTCAAGCTGCTGATCAAGTACAATAAATTCTTCGTAATCCATAATTCCATACCACAGCTTATCGGCAAAAAGATTAGGTCCATTCATGCATAAATAGAACTCCACTTTAAACCGTGTCCGGTTACTGATGTCCCAATCGTCCGCTTCTCGTTGGTAGAAGTAACGTTGTTGGTATCTCGCTAAAAACCGAATATTAACCCTCCTGTTTTGGGTGATATGAAGTCTGCCGCCCAAAATAGGGGTTATTTCAAATGTCGTAATGCCTTCTTTTTGAATTGTATAGCCTATGGGAACTTCGCTGGTCAGATCCAACCAGGTGAACAGTGTATACTCAAAGGTTGGGCTGATATTTAAACTCCACCACTTTTCATCCGGATTCAAAAGGGTTGAATACGTGGTTGTATTTTCAAGAAGGTAGCGGTTGCCAAACGGATACGAGACCTGGTAATCCAGCCAAAGCTGTTCATCAGACTGCTGTGCATAACTACTGAGTATTCCGCAAGCCAGAAGCATAACACCATATACCTTCACCCATTTCGGCATGTTAGAAACAGAACTGCGGATACTCTATCCATTTAGTGATAATCACATAACCGACCACAGACATTATTGGGTTAGATTTCCAAAATAGTAAATCCCTTGCGTGCCGGGTATTTCAAACGATATTCTCGGACCTAACAGAGTGTACATCATGTATATCCGGAGATCAACTTGAGTGCCTTTAAAATCAATGGTATACGACTTGGTTGGGCTGAAATTATTGAATGCATAGAAGCATTTCGCTTTTTGACCATTCCTGAAAGTAAACTCTGCAATCTCGCTGTCAACAAAGGTTATGTACGTCACCGGATTGAGTTCTAACGGTGCTCCGGTTTTAGGCGCAGGCTCATCCGTAATATCAACAATACCGGTTAATGGTGACTGACCGGTAACTTTCAATTTTCTGAGCACTACACTCCATGTGCCTACAAATTCCTTTGGAACAGTTGGGAATTTAGCAGGCTTACCGCGTAAAAGGTTTACAGTATACAACAGTCCCTGTGTTTCCCTTTTCAAGGAATCGATCACATAGGCCTGACTGCTGTCTGCGGCAGGAACGGCAATTGCTGCAGCAGCCGCTTTCAGGGTTAAGGAATCACGCCCGGATTGCAACGAATCGATAATGGCCGACATACGATCAGGATCGAAATCTTTCTTTACTACTTTATCTCTTATGACTGTGTAAAGTCCAAAGTACTTTTGAAGTTCAGCAGACAATGAATCTGATTTCGCTGTCAGATTTTTATTAACCAGGATCAACGAATCATTGGCTTTTGTAAGTGTGTCAACGGTAGCTTGTAAATCCTTCTGTGGTTGATCCTTGGTCTTTTTCTTTTGCCCAAATGCCAGCAACGTACAAAGGATGAACAAGAATGTTATAAACGTTTTCATGTTAGGGTGTTTTGAAATTTATATGTGTTCGCGTTAGTAATTTTTACAGTAATGTGAATTGTATTCGGCTTTGGAAAAAGTGTGTGGTACCATTCAGATTGAATCGGTCAAGCACGCCATACCCATAGGCTAACTCAAACCGAACATCTTTGGAGAGATACCAATTCACCATGGGCGTAATTCTCCAGAATTTTCCACCCTGAAGATTACCTCCATTAAGATCGAGTGTGGATGCGCGGATCAACACCTCCCAGGCACCAGGACCTCCCTTAAACGCAGGTCTTTTAACCGGTACAAACCCGAGTATTCCCGTAGTCGTATGGTAGGGACGAGTTTCTCCCGTGATCATATAACTGACTACCACATCTCCTCCGACAAAAACCGGATCGTTAGCGGCAGATGAATTAAAACGATGCATGTACATCTCTGAGCCAATCATCCAGGGACCTGAATTAAAATAGGCTTCTCCTCCGAAATGATTAGAATAGTTACTCGCAAATTTTTCGGTGTCAATAAATTTGGGGGCAGGATTAGCTTCCGGCCTGGAGCTAAGCCTCATTTCATTATTCACCGGTTCCCCGTAACGGTAGTTAACACCAACATGAAGCACTTTGCCATCCGATGCGGAATAAACCGGTAACCATCCCGCGCGCACAGCAACCTGCCGGTGGAATGTTGAGAACGACTGTGTCTTAGAAAGCCAGTCACCATACATACCCAGGTTCCAGAATATTCGTTGCTTTGGTAAAAAGCCTAACCACTTAAGCCCATCTGCTAAAATCGGAATTACATCAATGGCCATTTGTCGTTCCATGGTCCAGCCGGCATACCCTACCATCACTTTGTTCATGGAGAAACCTTCTTTGGTTCTGCCTATGAAAAATTTTCCCCATAATTCTGGCACATCAATCATGATTCCGGTCTCCCGAACAAACCACGAGCGACTTGGACCATCGTACATCAAGCCAAGCTTCCAGCTAATGATTCTTTTGGTTTTCAATTGGCCGCTTGCCGTTATTCGAAAATCACGGACTGCGAATTGAGGTTCCAATGCAGAGCCAATTGAATCCATCTGTCTTTTGCCTGTCTCATCTTGTGAGTATCCCGCAAATTCATACAGGAATCCGCCACCAAATTTGAACGTAGAGTACCGTCCCGGAAATAATCTCCACCGCTTATCCCTCCACTTGGCCGGAAGCTTGGCACTGTCCAAAACTTCCAGCTGCTCCCCTTGAGTACCATCCGGAATGTATTCGTTTTTCTCCTGACCAATAGAATGATGATGCATCATAAAGGTCATTACCATAAGCAATGCACATGGTAATGACCTATAAAGATTGTTATGTCTCAATTAAAATATACCCAGCGGTGAAATAAATCCTACTGTAAACCTTCCGGTGGTATAATCCACTGCGCCCAGGCTTGCCTTTGCATAATCCGAGTAATCATACCGTCTGCCTACCCAGTTGGCAAAAAACTTCATGTTCAGGTTCGACCAAGGATAGTACTCTACAGCCGGAATAAATCCCCAGGCATTGCGTATATGCTCTTCTCCGGTTGTATTGTCCGGATCATTGAAACTGTTCTTCCAATTGGCAATGTCCAGCATCGCAACCATAGTAAGATGAACTTTCGGACTTACCACGTAACGAAGGTTCACCCAGTGGCCAATGTATAATGTATTCGCTACTGAATAATCAAACTTACCACTCGCCTTAACAGTTTCACTAACAATCGTTGTTCTGTCCAAATCCTCATCACTCCACTTGAAGTCATAGATAAATCTGAATTTGCCAAAATTAAACTCATTGCCTAACGCGATGTAATTCATATTCGCACTGTTGCCGCT
>JALOMY010000229.1 GCA_025455225.1 Cyclobacteriaceae bacterium
AATGACCACAGGTCCGGGTCTCCCGCTTCGTGCGATATAAAATGCTTTGGCTACCTGAGAAGGAATATCGGCAGCTTTGCTGATCTGGACATTCCATTTCGTTACCGGGAGAGTGGTGTTGATAACATCCATTTCCTGAAAAGCGTCTGTACCTAAAAGGTGTTCGGCCACCTGCCCGGTAATACAAACTACAGGTGTAGAGTCAATCAATGCATCGGCCAGGCCGGTGATTAAGTTGGCCGCACCAGGGCCTGATGTAGCCATGGCAACGCCTGTTTTTCCGGATACCCGTGCATAACCTTGTGCAGCATGAATAGCCCCTTGCTCATGACGCACCAGAATGTGCTTCAACTGATTGCTGTAGGAATACAAAGCATCGTATACAGGCATGATGGCACCGCCCGGGTACCCGAACATTGTATCAACGCCTTCTTCAACGAGGCAACGCAGCAACGCTTCTGATCCGGAGATCTGTTTCTGTTGTTTTTTCCCGGCTATAACCGATTCTTTATTCTTCGTCAGTAACGCATCCATCTGCAGCTGTCTTTACATGTTTAGCATACTTAAACAATACCCCGCTGGTAGCGCGTAATGGAGGTTGTTTCCAATTACGTTTTCGGTTAGCCAGCGTAGGTTCATCCACCAGCAAACTGATCCGGTGATTCTTTGCGTCAATTTCAATCCAGTCGTCATTTTCTATCAGAGCAATTGCTCCGCCATCAAAAGCTTCGGGTGTGATGTGCCCGACAACGAAACCATGCGTTCCTCCTGAAAACCGGCCATCCGTAATTAGCGCAACGCTCTTTCCGAGACCGGCCCCAATAATTGCCGAAGTTGGCTTCAGCATTTCAGGCATGCCGGGGGCGCCTTTCGGTCCGACATACCGGATAACCACTACATCTCCTGCTTTAACTTTTCCATCGCGAATGCCATCGATCAATTCAAATTCACCATTGAACACCCGTGCTCTTCCTTTGAATGCATCGCCTTCCTTTCCGCTGATTTTGGCTACTGATCCTTTTTCGGCCAGGTTGCCGTATAAAATCTGGATGTGACCGGTTGATTTGATGGGATTTTCAACCGGTACAATAACATCCTGTTCTTTAAAGTTGAGAGTTAAGGCACCGGCTATATTTTCCTTCAGTGTTTTACCGGTTACCGTGATGCAATCGCCATGAAGAAATCCTTTGCTGAGTAAATATTTCATAACTGCTGGTACGCCACCAATCCGGTGTACATCGCCCATTAAATATTTACCACTGGGTTTCAGATCGCCCAATACAGGTGTTTTATCCGAGATGCGTTGAAAATCTTCCTGCGTGATTTTCACTCCCACTGTTTTGGCCATCGCGATGAGGTGTAAAACCGCATTGGTGCTTCCACCCAAAGCCATTATTACTGTAAGAGCATTTTCAAAAGCCTCACGCGTCATGATATCGCGTGGTTTTAAATCAAGCTTTAACAGGTTAAGTATGGCTTTACCGGCCTGTGCACACTCCATTGATTTTTCTTTGCTCAAGGCAGGGTTGGAAGAAGAGTAGGGCAAGGCCATACCCAGGGCTTCAATGGCAGAGGCCATGGTGTTGGCGGTGTACATTCCACCACAGGCACCGGCTCCCGGGCAAGCATGTTGAATAATTCCTTTGTAATCTTCGTCTGAGATTTTATTGGCCAGTTTTTCACCGAGAGCTTCGAATGCAGAAACGATATTCAGTTCCTGGCCTTTCCAATGTCCACCGGCAATCGTGCCGCCATATACCATAATGGAGGGACGATTCAAACGCCCCATGGCAATGAGGGAACCCGGCATATTTTTATCGCAACCAACAACGGCAATAAGTGCATCGTAATGTTGGGCACCACAGACTGTTTCAATTGAATCGGCAATGACTTCGCGGCTTACCAGGGAATAGCGCATGCCCTCTGTTCCGTTGGCAATACCATCGCTTACTCCGATGGTATGAAAGATCAATCCAACCAAGTCATTATCCCAAACGGAAGTCTTTACTTCTTCTGCTAATTTATTCAGGTGCATGTTGCAGGTGTTGCCATCAAAACCTGTACTGACAATACCAACCTGGGCCTTCTTTAAATCTTGTTCAGTCAGTCCGATACCATACAACATAGCCTGTGACGCAGGTAAGGTAGGGTCTTGTGTTATGGTTCGGCTGTACCGGTTAAGTGACATTACTAGTGAATCGTTATTGTTTTGAATTATTGGTTGTGCAGTGCTGTAATAAATCCAGATACTGGATTCTGGATGATGGTCAAAGTACAAACCCCTCCTGACCAAAATCCAGTAATCCGTATTTAGATAATGACATTACTGAATGTTTTGTCCAATACCTGAGCTTTATAAGCTTCCTGTATGATTATACCGAGACTGTCTTTCCATTCTTTGGCAAAAGGTTTTGCATCGACCGATTCTATGCCAATTACTTCTGCAGCAGTGCCGCACAGAAAGGCACTGTCGGCTTCCTGTAATTCTTCCGGTTTGATGTTGCGTTCCTGAACCGGAATATCCAGTTCGCGGCAAATGTTAATAACGGTTTGTCTTGTAATACCCGGAAGAATATGCCCCAGTACCGGTGTGTGAAGAACACCATTCTTTTCAAGGAAAAAATTGGCGCCAGGAGCTTCTGCGATGTGGCCATTCATATCCAGCATAAGCGCTTCATCATAGCCACGCACCTTGGCTTCGCTGGTGGCCAGAATGGAATTAACATAATGCCCGGTAATTTTGGCGTCCACTTTAACCGAATTTGGATTCGGCCGTTGGTAGGAGGAGAGGCACAGTTTCAGCAGACTATCGCCCAGGTATTTACCCCATTCCCAAACGGCAATCATAATGAACACTTCTTTTGGTGCAGTAAGTGACATATTCGGACTGCAATACACCAGGGGGCGGATGTAGGCATCTTTCAATTTATTCTTATCCAACAGTTGATAAGTAACCTGGATGAGTTCTTCCGTATCGTAATCGAATGGTATACCCACGGAGACACAACTGTGTCTTAGCCTTTCATAATGCTCGTAGGCTTTGAAGATTTTAGTACCGTGCGTTGTGTTGTAGGCGCGGATTCCTTCAAACGCACCATAACCATAATGAAGCGTTTGGCTGTATAAGTCGGTATTGGCATCTACAGCTTTGATGAATTTTCCATTGAGGTAGAGAACGGTGTTTTTGGTGTAGTACATAGGTTTAAACAACTGTTAGTTTGTATCGGATTATCTAAAACAAAACCGCCCCGATGTTGATCGGGGCGGTTTGTGTTTGTTTCTTATATAAAGTCAAATCACCATTGCCCCGACATTCGGTTAATTAGGACAATAATGACGAGCACCAATGTATTCAGCGACAACCGCAGCAGGTTGTTGGATGAATTCAAAGTGTGCGTATTACAATTCATTTTCTTTTGACTTAATACAATAGTCTGCAATAATATTTTAGGATTCAACACTAACCCGATAAAAAATTTTTAGAAAACGAATGTTAGGTAGTGATTTAATTGATGAATCATAACGTGATATGCCTTTGAAATTTATTCAATCAAAACACAATCTTTATTCATGATTAGCTTTTACACGGTAATCAAACGATTGCGTTAAATCACTTCAGCGGTGCAAAGCGTGCCTGGAAGAATCGAAGATACCGGGGTTCATAAATCATTCTAAGTCCCTTAATCTTCTTGCGATTTTCAAATACTTCGATTACCGATTCGGCTACAACATCCATATGCGCCTGGGTATACACACGCCTCGGAATGGTTAAGCGTACTAACTCGAGTTTCGGATAGTAGTTTTTTCCGGTTTTAGGGTTTCGTCCGGCCGATACAATGCCGCGTTCCATACTGCGTACTCCGGAATTAATATAGAGTTCAGCGGCCAGGGTCTGAGCAGGATAATTATCCTGCGGAATGTGATCAAGAATAGTACGGGCATCCAGGAATACACCATGCGAGCCGATGGGGTGAACAACCGGAACACCGGCTTCCACCAACTTATCACCCAGGTACAGCACCTGCCCGATACGGGCATGCATGTGATCGTAATCCACCGACTCACGGATTCCAATTGACATGGCCTCCATATCACGACCTGCCAGACCACCATACGTATGAAGGCCTTCATAAATCACCACCATGTTACGGGCCTCCTCAAATGTATTCCAATCATTAAGCGCCAGGAATCCGCCAATGTTAACCAATGCATCTTTCTTGGCGCTCATAGTTGCTCCATCGGTGTACGAACATATTTCCTTGACCAGGGATGCAATGCTTCGGTTTCTATACCCTTTTTCACGCTCCTTAATAAAGTAAGCGTTCTCTGCCACGCGCGTCATATCGTGTATGATTCTGATGTTATGCTTTTGCGTAAGCTGGCGAACTGTCTTCAGGTTTTCCATGGAGATGGGCTGACCGCCTGCCATGTTCACTGTAGTGGCCATGCTTACATAGGGTATCCGTTTCGGTCCGTATTTCTTGATGACGTCCTCAAGTTTCTGCAGGTCAATATTTCCTTTAAATGGAAAATCACTTTGCGGATCATGTGCCTCATCGACTATTACATCCACGAAAGTGCCTCCGGCCAGTTCCTGGTGAAGGCGTGTGGTGGTGAAGTACATATTGCCGGGAATAACATCTCCTTTTTTAATCAGTACTTTTGAAATGATGTGCTCTGCACCACGCCCCTGGTGTGTGGGTACCAGGTATTTGTAACCGTATGTTTCCTGCACAGCTTTTTCCAGATGATAAAAATTGCGGCTGCCCGCATAGGCTTCATCACCCAGCATCATACCGGCCCACTGCTGGTCGCTCATCGCAGATGTACCCGAGTCGGTCAACAGATCAATGTAAACATCTTCCGATTTTAACAGGAATGTGTTATAGCCGGCTTCACGAATGGCTTTTAGCCGTTGTTTAGGTGTTGTCATTTTAATGAGTTCCACCATTTTAATTTTAAAGGGCTCTGCCCATGACTTGCGGGTTTTCATATTCCGGATTTTAACCGGGTTAAATTAAACGCAACGGAATTTGAAAGGACTGATATTGGTCATAGTTTGTCCGGTACTTCGTCAGTTACTTGGTTACTTATAACAATAATCTATAAGAATGTTTCCTGCATC
>JALOMY010000230.1 GCA_025455225.1 Cyclobacteriaceae bacterium
GATGATTGGGTAGGTTACCCCATGCGTAAAGATTATGTCGATCCGGTTAACATGATTGCTTATTAACATGGAAGAGATCATTACCAAAGAGCTTGAATCGCAGGAATACTTCATTAACATGGGGCCACAGCACCCGTCAACGCACGGTGTGTTACGTTTGGTACTTTCGCTGGATGGTGAAATCATCCGGAACGTTGAGCCCCATATTGGATATATCCATCGGTCCATTGAAAAAATGTGTGAACACGACAGCTACCAGCAGATTGTTCACCTCACCGACCGAATGGACTACCTCTCCTGCCACATCAATAATGAAGCTGTATGCCTGGCCGTTGAAATGGGCCTTCAACTGGAAGTACCCGAACGCGTAAAAGTAATCCGTACCATCATCGGTGAATTAACCCGCCTGTCATCTCATCAACTCTGGTGGGGTGTAATGGGCATGGATCTGGGCGCAATAACGACATTCCTTTATGGTTTCCGCGACCGCGAAATGATCACCGATATTTTTGAAGAGACTTGTGGAGCACGGCTTACCATGAACTACAATGTGCCGGGTGGTTTGATGTTTGATATTCATCCGAATTTTCAAAAGCGCACCAAAGATTTTATCGCCCACTTCAAAAAGAAACTGCCGGAATACGATGACCTGCTCTCTAACAACGTCATCTTCCGCAATCGTACCATTGGCATCGGCAAACTTTCTAAAGAAGATGCCATATCCTATGGCGTAACCGGGCCGTCAGCAAGAGCATCCGGATTTTCATGTGATGTGCGAAAGCATTATCCGTACAGCGCATACGATAAAGTGCAATTCAAGGAAGTACTGCGTTCGGAAGGTGATTGCTATGCACGTTACGAATGCCGCATTGATGAAATGTGGGAGTCACTCTCCATCATCGAACAATTGATTGATAATATTCCCGAAGGTCCCTTTAAGACCCCGACCAAAGCAGTGATTAAACTTCCGAAAGGTGAATGGTATCAGAAGGTAGAAACCGCCCGAGGAGAATTTGGTGTGTACATCATCAGTGAAGGGCAAAAAAATCCGTACCGTGTAAAATTCCGCTCTCCGGGTTTCAGCAACCTCTCCGCCCTCAACCACATGGCCAAAGACAGCAAGATTGCCGACCTCGTAGCCATCATGTCAACCCTTGATTTAGTTATTCCCGATATCGACCGATGAACGCACTCTACGATTTTTCTTATCTCACCGGCAGCATTCACGAATGGCTATCCGAGCGCGTGTCACCGCATGCAGTTACCATCGTTGAAATGATTTTAGTGGGAATATCCTTTATGCTTCTGTTTGCTATTCTCGGAATCGTGCTGGTGTATGCCGAACGAAAAGTAAGTGCTTTCTTTCAGCAGCGCTTGGGGCCGATGCGCGTTGGCAAGTGGGGAACTGCCCAAACCATTGCCGATGTTATAAAACTTTTGTTGAAGGAACCGTTGATGAACAAGGAGGCGGATAAATTCCTGTTCAACCTGGCTCCGTTTGTGATCATGATCGCGGCCTTCATGGCCATCGCTGCCCTGCCGTTTGCGAAAGGATTGCAGGCCCTCGACTTTGACATCGGCATCTTGTATGTCGCTGCCGTTTCCTCATTAGGCGTCATTGGCATCTTACTGGCCGGCTGGTCATCCAACAATAAATATTCTCTGATTGGCGCTATGCGTTCTGGTGCGCAAATTCTTAGTTATGAACTTTCAGTTGCCTTGTCACTATTAACTATTGTAGTGTTAACCGGAAGCTTGCAACTCAGCGTAATTGTTGAATCGCAGGCTGATGGCTGGTGGATTTTCAAAGGACACATTCCGGCATTCATTGCTTTCATTATTTTCCTGATTGCCAGCACCGCAGAAACGAACCGCGGACCCTTTGATATTGCCGAAGCTGAATCAGAATTAACAGCCGGCTTCCATACCGAGTATTCCGGGTTGAAGTTTGCCTTCTTCTTCCTGGCCGAATTTGCCAACATGTTTATTGTTTCAGCTATAGGCGCCACGGTGTTTCTAGGCGGATGGATGCCGTTGCATATAGGAAGCTGGGAAGGCTTCAATGCGGTGATGGATTTCATACCGCCCATCTTCTGGTTTTTTGGAAAAGTTTCGTTTTTAATTTTTATGATGATGTGGTTCCGGTGGACATTCCCCCGATTGCGCATCGATCAGTTATTAACGTTGGAATGGAAATATCTGCTGCCCATAAACCTGGTAAACATAGTAGTGATGGCGTTTCTTGGGTTGATGGGATGGCATTTTTAAATCGTGTTCTATTACATGGTCTGTATCGACACAGACCATGTACAAAAGTTGAAGGAAAGAATAAATGAAGAGCATAATTAATTACTTCAAGGAAATCTATTTTGGGCTGAAGTCCCTCGTTACCGGCATGCGGGTAACGGGGCATTACATCACCCACCCGAAAGAAATCATTACGCAACAATATCCGGAGAACCGCGATACGCTGAAGATGTTCGAACGTTTCCGCGGTGAAGTTGTGTTGCTGCATAATGAAAACAATGAGCATCGCTGCACCGGGTGCTCGGCCTGTGAAATTGCCTGCCCGAACGGAACAATTGAGATCATCAATAAAAAAGTTGATATCGATGGACGGAAAGTAAAAGCCCTCGACACGTTTGTGTACCATTTACAAATGTGCACGATGTGCGGTCTCTGCATTCCGGCATGCCCCACCGATGCCATTAAAATGGCCAACACGTTTGAGCATGCAGTATTCGACCGGTCGAAGCTGACCAAAGTATTGAATAAACCGGGTTCTAAACTAATGGACGGAGTAAAATAATGGACAGCACCGCAATAATATTCTATTTCATCGCCACGGTTATGATTGTATTTTCCGTGCTGGCGGTAACCTCGCGCAGGATTTTACGCGCTGCCGTTTACCTGTTGTTTGCCCTGGCCGGAACAGCCGCCTTGTATTTCATGATTGACTATTATTTCCTGGCGGCCGTGCAACTGATCGTCTATGCCGGGGGCATTGTTGTGCTGATCATCTTTTCCGTATTGCTCACTTCGCACATCAACGAAAAACTGGATAAACCAGCATGGAGTAAAATCATTTACACTTCCCTTACGCTCGCAGCCGGCCTGGTCCTTACTCTCTATACTATTTATGATCATTCCTTTGTGACTGAAACTTCTTCACCTGCGAATGTTACCGTGAACCTCATTGGCGAGCGAATGCTCAGTTACGGTGAAGGCGGTTATGTGTTGCCCTTTGAAGTAATCAGTATTTTGTTACTGGCCGCCATGGTAGGCGCCATTGTTATTGCCAAACGTACTCCTCCGAAATCATGATTAACCACGTACCCCTTGAACATATTCTCCTTGTTACTACGCTGATGTTTTTCATCGGGGCGTATGGCTTTCTTACTCGTAGAAATTTAGTGACCATGCTGATTGGTGTGGAACTTATGCTGAACTCTGTGAACATCAACTTCGTAGTATTTGATCAATACCTCTTTCCCGGAAAGATTGAAGGTCATTTTTTCTCGTTGTTTATTATCGCCATTGCTGCTGCCGAAGCGGCCGTGGCTATTGCCATATTCATTAACCTCTACCGCAACATCCGCTCGATTGATGTGGAAGAAGTGGACAAAATGAAATACTGATGGATTACCGTTATACGATACTTATTGTCTTGCTGCCATTTGCCTCCTTTTTGATCAATGGCTTACTGAGCGGCAAACTTCCCCATAAAGTTGCAGGCTGGCTGGCCACGCTGGCCATAGGCCTTTCTACTGTATTAAGTTGGTACGCGGCTTCACAGTATTTTCTTAAAAGCTCTGTCTACGAAAAAACCCTGGCATTCAACATAACCTGGTTACGGTTTACAGAATCGTTGCAGATCAACATGGGCATTTTACTCGACCCGATTTCAGTGATGATGCTGGTGGTGATTACCACTGTTTCGCTGATGGTTTTTCTGTACAGTCAGGGATATATGCACGGAGAAAAAGGCTTTGTTCGCTACTTCGCGTTCCTTTCGCTTTTCAGTTTCTCCATGCTGGGCCTGGTGGTGTCGGCCAACCTGTTTCAGCTTTACATGTTTTGGGAACTGGTGGGTGTTTCTTCATATTTATTAATTGGGTACTACTATGATAAACCGGAAGCGGTTGCCGCAGCCAAAAAAGCCTTTATCGTTACCCGTTTTGCCGACTTCGGATTTTTAGTGGGCATCCTGCTGCTATCCTATTTCACCGGAACGTTCGATTTTATTTCCATCACCGATCCAAATACAGCTGCCTTCAGCACCATGCCGGCTTTATCTTTTATGGGCATCTCCGTCATGACCTGGGCACTCGTGCTCATCTTCATGGGTGGTGCAGGTAAGTCGGCCATGTTCCCGCTTCACATCTGGCTACCCGATGCTATGGAAGGCCCAACGCCTGTATCGGCATTAATCCATGCCGCCACCATGGTGGTGGCCGGTGTATTCCTGGTTGCCAGAATGTTCCCGGTATTTGTAGTGCATTCACCCGATGCACTGAATGTAGTAGCTTTTATAGGCGCTTTTACTCTATTGTTTGCAGCCATTATTGCCTGCACACAAACCGATATCAAACGCATACTGGCATTTTCTACCATGTCGCAGATTGGGTACATGATGCTGGCACTTGGTGTTTCCGGTTACGGAAGCGAAGGCTTAGGCTATACCGCTTCCATGTTTCACTTATTCACACATGCATTTTTCAAAGCCTTATTATTCCTTGGTGCCGGCTCCATCATACATGCCATCCACACCAACGACATTCGCGATATGGGCGGCTTGCGCAAACATCAACCCATTACGCATATTGTATTTCTAATCGCCTGTTTAGCCATTGCCGGCATTCCACCCTTCGCAGGTTTCTTCAGCAAAGACGAAATCCTTTCGGCTGCACTGGCGAGTAACCCAGTTTACTTTGGTATTGCTGCTTTCGCAGCAGCACTTACGGCATTCTATATGTTCAGGCTTTACTTCCTTGTTTTTTGGCATCAGGATAAAACGTATGCACACACTCCGCACGAATCACCGGCTATCATGCTCATACCGATGATCCTGCTGGCCATTGGATCGGTATTAGCCGGTTTCATTCCATTCGGAAATT